>NZ_MBQA01000192.1:0-36742 GCF_001709235.1 Pseudoalteromonas sp. BMB | reverse complement strand
GGGATGTGCATTCTAAGCACTCCCAATTTTTTGTCAACACTTAATTTTGAATTTCTTGAGAAGTTTTCTCTTAAGTTTTCAACGCTAAGTTTTACTCGACTACCAACTCGTTGGCTTATTGCTTTTCAGCGTTGCTCCCCATGTCGGTGGATGCGCATTATAGGGAGATCCGATTTTAGTGCAACCCCTTTTTTCATTAAAACTTATAAAAAAGGTTTGTTCGAACAAAAAACAAACGAAACACATCAAAATAGTATGTTTTTCACTCAAAAAAGACCGAATTGAAGTCACGCGAGTCTACATAAACTTTAAGCACCACTAAGGAACAACTGAACAAATGGCGTTATATAACATCTGTTAGCATATTAACTTGCCTACTTACATATAGAACTCGAAACAAAACCAGGTCAATTCTTCTTTATGTAGAGAAGGTGTACGTAAATTATGTGGAAGTGAAAATGTAAAGCGACTATGAAGCAGTAAGTCTATCCAATAAGCAGGACTAAATACCAAAATGATACCTTTTATCGAAAATATGAAGATAGCTGCGTTTATAAAGGCATTGAATACTAACTTTCGATCCTTCTTATTATTGACTAGTAGCTATAGCAATGATTCTGGGATCTAAAGAAACAATGTTTAAGTAAAAGAAGATGTGGATAAATCAGTAACAGTGAAATTCTTGGATAATAAAAAGATAAATAAGTGAGGGTATTGAGAATAAAGAGAATATGCGATATGGAGGCGGAACCCGGAGTCGAACCGAGGTAGACGGATTTGCAATCCGCTGCATGGCCACTCTGCCATTCCGCCATGAAGAATATTGGAGCGAGTAACGAGGTTCGAACTCGTGACCTCGACCTTGGCAAGGTCGCGCTCTACCAGCTGAGCTATACTCGCATTCCATTTTTCACACTGGTAAATTTGACATGTGAAAAATAAATGGTGCCCGGGGCCGGACTTGAACCGGCACGCTGTTACCAGCGAGGGATTTTAAATCCCTTGTGTCTACCAATTCCACCACCCGGGCATCGGGTGTAAAAGCAAAAATTGGAGCGAGTAACGAGGTTCGAACTCGTGACCTCGACCTTGGCAAGGTCGCGCTCTACCAGCTGAGCTATACTCGCGTTCCGTTTTGTACATAAAAACCATGTAGATTTGTTACATACAAATCCCGATATAAATGGTGCCCGGGGCCGGACTTGAACCGGCACGCTGTTACCAGCGAGGGATTTTAAATCCCTTGTGTCTACCAATTCCACCACCCGGGCATCGGGCTTGCTTTCGCATGTGGATATGTTGAGAAATGGAGGCGGAACCCGGAGTCGAACCGAGGTAGACGGATTTGCAATCCGCTGCATGGCCACTCTGCCATTCCGCCGCAAATTTGGAGCGAGTAACGAGGTTCGAACTCGTGACCTCGACCTTGGCAAGGTCGCGCTCTACCAGCTGAGCTATACTCGCGTTCCATTATTTAAATCTACTTATTTACTAAGCTTCTCTAAACTTTAACTTGCTAGGTGATGCTATCTAAATTTCATTTAGATGACATACTGCCCTCTCAACACGGACGCATTCTACAGAAGTTCTGGAACGCGTCAACATAAAAAATGAATGTTTTGAATCGTTTGCTCAAAATTTATCTAAACCGCTGGGTTTATAATCATTTCAAGTCAAGAATTAGTCAATTCTCCTTTTGCAGCATAGAGATACTGGATCATAGAAACTAATGTTAGCAATGTCGCGATAGCTAAAAGTGCGTAACTTAGCATTGTCATCCAATCTGATAACTGCCAAATCAAACCTATAATAGCTAACATCTGTGCAGCTGTTTTGAATTTGCCCAGCCAAGATACTGCAACACTACCTCTTTTACCTTGTTCGGCCATCCATTCACGCAGCGCAGAAATAACTATTTCTCTACTAATAATGACAACAGCAGAAATAGTAATGAAATAATTATCATAATGTGTAGCAAGTATCACTAAAGCAACACTGACCATCACTTTGTCGGCAACAGGATCTAAAAAAGCACCAAATGGTGTTGACTGTTCCAACTTACGCGCAAGATAGCCATCAAGGATATCGGTAACGGAAGCTAACCAGAAAATAAAAGCGGCGGCAAAAAACGCCCATGAATAAGGAAGATAAAAAACGACTGCAAACACGGGAATGAGTAGCAATCTAAATGTTGTGAGCGTATTTGGAATATTCCACATAACTACTTGGTATTGTCTTTTTTTCTATGTTCGCATGATTGCTTAAGCTTTGTCATGCAAATGATTAAATATCTTTTCAGCCATTTCAGGGCTGATCCCAGGAACTTGCTTTAACTGATGTATATTTGCAGATTTAACTCCCTGCATGCCTCCTAAAAACTTAAGTAGTGCCTGACGTCTTTTCTGACCTACGCCTTCAATCTCTTCAAGCACAGATTGCGTTCTTTGTTTTTGTCTTTTATTACGATGCCCTGCAATTGCAAAGCGATGTGATTCGTCGCGGATATGCTGGATAAGGTGTAATGCAGGTGAATCACTTTCGACATTCACCGTTTTACGACCACCATCTATTAGCAATGTTTCTAATCCTGGCTTTCGGCTTGTTCCTTTTGCAACCCCTATCAGTATCGGCATTTTATTGAGTTGCCAATCAGCGAAGAAAGATTCCGCCCTACCTAACTGCCCCTTACCACCATCAATAAAGATAATATCGGGTACTTTCGCTTCATCCGACATTTTGCCGTAGCGCTTATTTAATGCAAAATCCATCGCTGCGTAATCATCCCCTGGGGTGATCCCTGTGACGTTATATCTGCGATACTCTCTATTGTTTGGCCCTTGACCATCAAATACAACACACGATGCGACCGTGTTTTCTCCCATGGTATGGCTGATATCAAAACACTCCATTCTTTGAATATCTGACAGCCCTAGCACTGCTTTTAGTTTGGCGTATCGTTTGGTGATTGAGTCTTGTGCACTTTGTTTAACTTCAATACTGTTTTGCGCATTTTTATTTGCTAATGCAAGATATTGGGCTCGTTCCCCACGAACGTTACATTTGAAATTAACTTTGCGCTTCGAAACTTGAGTCAGTGCAGCTTCTAATGCACTTCCCTCTTCTATTTCGAATGGCAATACAATTTCTTTAGCAATTCTAGAGTGGTTACCCGTTGAAATATAATACTGCCCGATGAAAGAAGTTAGCACTTCATCTGCGCCAGAATCTTTTGGTACTTTTGGAAAATGTGTTTTCGTCCCAAGTACCTTATGCTCCCTTATCATCAGTACATGAATGGCCACTAAACCGTTCTTCAGCTCATAACCGATGACATCAAGCTCTGCAAAGTTTCCTGCAATGGACTGCTGCTCTTGCATTTGCCTTAATAAAGCAATTTGATCTCTGTGTTTTGCTGCTTTCTCAAAATCCAAAGACATACTGGCGGTTTCCATTCGTTCCACCAGTGCTGAGATGACGTCCTGAGAGCGTCCCGTCAAAAACTGTCGAACCATGGCTACTTGTTCTTGGTATTCTTCGTCGCTTACTTTGCCAACGCATGGTCCTGAACATCTTTTTAACTGATACTGCAAACAAGGTCGGCTGCGTGCTCGGTAATACGCATCTTCGCATTGCCTAACCGGGAAGATCTTCTGCATTAACCTTAGACTTTCCGATACCGCAGCACTGCTAGGAAAAGGACCAAAATATTCGCCTTTTTGTTTTCTACTACCACGATGAAATGCAAGTCTTGGATGTTGATGGGCGCTCAGGAAAATATACGGATAACTTTTATCATCTCTTAAGAGGATGTTATATCGTGGTTGGTATTTCTTAATTAAGTTATTTTCTAAAAGCAGCGCTTCGGTTTCGGTATTCGTTAGCGTTACTTCAATATGGTCAATATTACTGACCAATACTCGCGTTTTACTATCTGTGATAATGGAACGGAAGTAGCTAGAAACTCGTTTTTTGAGGTTTTTTGCTTTACCAACATAGATAACCTGGTCGTCCACATCGTACATGCGGTACACACCAGGTTCTGTTGTTAATGTCTTAAGGAAAGGTTTGTAATCAAATTCAGTCATTTAAAAAGAACTTAATGACTGCTATCTATATCGATCATTTTATGGCGAATCGCCAAGTGGGTTAATTCCACATCACCGCTCACATTGAGCTTTTCAAACATGCGATAGCGATAACTATTTACCGTCTTAGAGCTCAGGTTCAAGCGATCTGCAATATTTTGTGCTTTCTCACCTTTGGTGATCATGAGCATGATCTGCAATTCTCTTTCCGATAGCGATTGGAAAGGGTTTTCGTCATTGCGGCCACTAAATTGCGCAAGGGCAATTTGCTGAGCAATTTCTGGCGCAATATAACGCTGACCAGCATTAACTGCACGTATTGCATTGATCATTTCATCAGGGCCAGCACCTTTTGTTAGGTAACCATGCGCACCAATTTGCATTACCTTGCTTGGGAAAGGATCTTCACAATGCACGGTAAGCACAATAACTTTTACATCTGGACAGTAACGGCAAATCTTTTTGGTCGCTTCCAATCCACCAATACCAGGCATGTTCATGTCCATTAGCACAATGTCAGGCTCACTTTGGCGACAAAAGGTTACGGCTTCCTCACCGGTTTTGGCTTCTCCTACCACTTTAAAGCCACGCACATCATCTAAAATGCGTTTTATGCCAGTCCTGACAAGTTCATGATCATCAACTAAAAGCACATTAATCAATGGCACACCCTCTACATATATATTGGTAAAAGGAGCGAAGCAACCAACAGCCCCGCTTCCAGATGTTTGAGATTACCACATATTTTTTAAAAGCATAACGATAGAAACGAGAGAAAAATACAATTTTGATATGAATTAACCAAATAGTTAATTAATGAAAGAAGCAGTTTGATTATAATTTCACCGCTTTGTGATTTTAAAGGCAGCCGCTATGGCATTTTAGCCATAGCAACTTATAGTAGATTTATTTTTATTTGACTCAGCTTTGCTTTGAAAATTTATCGACCCAAAGTGCAATCACACCATCACCGGTTACGTTACATGCCGTGCCAAAACTGTCTTGCGCTAAATATAAAGCAATCATCAATGCCACTGCACCTTCATTAAAACCAAGCATACTGGTCAATAGTCCAAGCGCAGACATAACCGCGCCACCCGGCGCACCAGGAGCCGCAATCATTACGACACCAAGCATAAAGATGAATGGCAACATTTCCGACAATGACGGTACAACCATCTCAGGAGAAAGCAGCATCACAGCCATTGCGCAAGTCACTATGGTAATAGTCGACCCTGACAAATGAATGGTGGCACAAAGTGGTACGGTAAAATTGGCAACCTCTTCGTTAACATTATTAGATTTACTTGCACGAAGAGACACTGGAATAGTTGCCGCGCTCGACATAGTACCAATAGCGGTAAAATACGCAGGTAGCATATTTTTGATTAATTCCAGTGGATTTCTACCAAGTAACAGACCGCTCACCACAAACAAAGTGCTTAGCCATAGCCAATGCATGATAATCGCGGCAAGCAGTACCACGCCAAACGTACTCAGGGTGTCGAATACCGTACCAGCTACTGCCATTTCAGCAAAAACACCGGCGATGTAAAGCGGTAATACTGGAATAATAACTTTCGCAAGCAGTGCATCTACTACATCTCTCGCTTCGTCAGTGACACCTTTAAGTTTAGTTAAACCGCACTGACTCATCCCAATACCAAAGATAAATGCCGTTGCAAGTGCCGTCATCACTCCCATTAGCGGAGGGATCTCGATATTAATAAAGCTCTTAAGATGAGATTCTTCCACGGCTTGATAAGCAACACCACCGTCAAAAAATGGAATGAAAGCATTAACTAATAAAAATGCTAATGTGCCAGCAATAATGGTTGACCCATAAGCAAAGCCGACTGTCTTACCAAGCAAGTGGCCCGATCCCTTTGGTAAGCCTGCTATACCCGAAGCAATAAAAAGCAGGATTATCAGAGGAATAGTAAAGCTGATAAGTTGCCCTATGATCACCTTGAAGGTGTATAAGAGCTCAACTAACACAGTCGGCAAGTACAGACCCGCCAACATACCAGCGACGATACCCGCCACTAGCTTCAATATAAGAGACATAGTTACTTCCTAGCAGATTTTCAAAGGCGTTGTTGTAACATGTTTTTGACCATCTTTGCTATTAATTCGATGGAGATAAATAGATTTGTACATTTTATGTATACATATTCGCCACCCAACGTAAATAATTGCAACTTGACGAAAATAAATTGTTTCAGTTCATTGCATATTATCTAATACTGGAAAAAGTCTCTGTAAAATAATTAAATTCATGCTTAAAGCTGTAACCTACTCTTTTGTCGCGCTTAGTCTATCTAGCCAAACATGGGCACTAGACCCAAATAAAATCCCATTTATCGACAGTTCTGCAAAAATTGATGGTGTACTTGAAGCCGATATTTGGCAACGTGCATTAGAAATAGATATCAACAACATCACTTGGCCATACGAGAACCAATCAAGCCCATTACAAACTAAGGCCTACGTATATGAGAATGGCCAATCTTTATTTATTGCTTTTGATGCAAAGGACCCTAATCCTGAATTGATCCGCGCATTTTATCGTGACCGTGACCGCGCCTGGGAAGACGACCTTGTCGGCATTAAAATTGATTCATTTAACAATGCCCAAAGCGCTTACCAGTTTTTCATCAATCCACTAGGTGTACAACAAGACTCAATTGAAAACGAACTCACTAAAAGTGAAAATGGTTCTTGGAATGGGATCTGGGATAGTGTCGGAAAGATAAACAAAGACGGTTATGTTGTTGAAGTTGAAATCCCACTTCGTGTATTAAATTTTAACGACTCCCTCGAGAGCAAAACAATGGCTTTAGAGTTTCTGCGTTTTTATCCAAGAAATGAAAGGTTGCGTATATCCAGCATGCAATTGCGACATGCAAATTCTTGCTGGATCTGTCAGATGCCAAAATATCAAGGATTTGCTAAGGCTAAGCAAGGGAGTAACTTTGCCGTTATTCCAACACTAGTCACCAATAGGCAAGAATCTCGCGATATAGATGATGGTATCGCAGAGCCATGGCACGATGACAATAATGTCGAGCCGGGTTTAGACGTAAAGTGGGCTATCACACCAGATATGACGCTAAACGCAACATTAAACCCTGATTTCTCACAAGTTGAAGCTGACACGGGACAATTGAGCGTTAACAATAGCTTTAGCCTATTTTTCCCTGAAAAACGGGCATTCTTTTTAGATAATTCCGATTACTTTTCTTCTCACCTTAACCTTATTCATACTCGGAACATTTCGGCTCCCGATTATGGCGTCAAGCTTACCGGTAATAAAAACGGTCACACTTTTGCAGGATTTATTGCCAACGATGAAAGACTCAATGTCGTTGTTCCTGGAAATCTGGGCTCGAGCGTTGTCTCATTAGAGAGAAAAAGCCAAAACATGGCACTGAGATATCGTCATGACCTAAACAAAACCTTGTCAGTAGGCGTGACATCGACAACTAAGCAAAGCGACGACTATCGCAACCAAGTTGCGAGTATAGACACCAAATACAAGCCAACAGATAACGATACCTTACAGGTGCAGCTAATTGGCTCAGATACAGACTATGATAGCGCTTTTGCTGAGGCGTTATGTGATAGTACGCTCGCTGAGTGCGACCTAAACGAAAGTGTACTCAGAGTGATTGACGAAGATGACCGTGGTGCTGGCTATTACGTTAATTATGAGCATAATCGCAAGCATTGGAAAGCATTTACCAGCTATCAAGCTCGCGATGCAGCACTTAGAACCGATATGGGCTTTATCACTCAGGTCGACTTTAATAAATTTCTTTTTGGCGGTGAGTACCGTTGGTATGGCGATGACAACAACTGGTGGAACCGTGCACGTTGGTATGCCGACTGGGATATTTCCCACAACGAGCAAGGCGAGTTATTAGAAAAAGAAGTGCAAACCAACTTTGCAGTTGACGGCCCATTGCAAAGCTTTCTTGATTTTGGTGTTGAACATAGAAAACGCACTGGACTGCGACATGATGAAACCCGTTTAGCGATTGACGGCAATACCGATCTATTTACCGAGAATTCACAGTGGACCTATATGGAGTTCAAGCCAATGGCCGGTGTTTTCGCAGGCTTAAACTTAAGTAAAGGAAACCGCGTTGACCTTGCAAACAACCGTCTTGGTGATTTGTATTTCGCCCGCCCAGTTATTAACGTCAATCTTGGCAAACATTTTGAAGTTAGATTGCGCCACACATTCGAAAAAATGAAAGCGAATGGCGCGGAAGTTTATACCGCAAATCTGAGCGATATACGCCTGACTTACCAATTTAACATTAATAGCTATCTAAGATTGGCAATCATCAACACGGATATTTCGAGAAACCAGAGCAATTATAATGACGATGTTGATGCGACTTATAAAAGTATCAGCACCCAACTGCTCTATTCCTACAAACTAAACCCACAAACCGTTTTCTTTGCAGGCTATTCCGATCATGGTTATCAAGACGATGATTTGTCAAAGATAACTAAAGACGAAAAGACGGTATTTATAAAGTTCAGTTATGCCTGGTTGATTTAAATATCAAACTTTAAATAACTATTGGCTATAAGCAAATTTGATATATCTTATAGCCAATCTTTCCTTTCGTTTTGCGAAATGCGCAGTAAAGTGATGGAATACAAGCAAACCTAGATTAGGGAACACAAATGACTAAAGTATATGCAGATAACAGTCTAACTATCGGTAATACACCGCTGGTTAAAATCAATCGCGTTTCTGGCGGCAATGTTTACGCAAAAGTGGAAGCGCGTAACCCAAGCTTCAGCGTTAAATGCCGTATTGGTGCGTCTATGATCTGGGAAGCTGAAAAAGCGGGTCTTCTTAGCGAAGGTAAAGAACTTATTGAACCGACTTCAGGTAACACTGGTATTGCATTGGCTTTCGTTGCTGCTTCTCGCGGTTATAAATTGACACTTACTATGCCAAATACGATGAGCCTTGAGCGTCGTAAACTACTTAAAGCACTTGGCGCAAATTTAGTGCTGACAGAAGGCGCCAAGGGCATGAAAGGCGCGATTGAAAAAGCAAATGAAATCCAAGCAAGTAACCCTGAAAAATACGTGTTACTGCAACAGTTTGAAAACCCAGCAAACCCGAAGATCCACTTTGAAACAACGGGTCCAGAAATTTTTGATGCACTTGAAGGTAATATCGATTACTTCGTTGCGGGTGTTGGTACGGGTGGCACGATCACTGGTGTTTCACGCTATCTTAAAAATGAAAAAGGCCTAAATGTTAAGTCAATCGCTGTTGAGCCAGTTGACTCACCAGTTATCACGCAAACCCTTGCAGGCGACGAAGTAAAACCAGGTCCACACAAAATTCAAGGGATTGGCGCTGGCTTTATTCCGGGCAACCTAGATCTTGAGCTTATTGATGGCGTTGAGTTGGTGTCGAATGAAGATGCAATTGCAATGGCACACCAGCTGATGAAAGACGAAGGTATTTTAGTGGGTATTTCTTCAGGCGCAGCCCTAGTTGCCGCAAAGCGTATTGCCGAGCAACCTGAAAATGCTGATAAAAACATCGTGGTTATTTTGCCAAGCGCTGCAGAGCGTTACCTAACTAGCCCACTCTTTGCAGACACATTCTCTGAACAAGAATTAGTGCAGTAAGAGTAGAGCTTCATATTCTAGATTACCAAGGGGCATCACTGCCCCTTGGTTTTTTATATTATTCCTTTTAATTTCACCTCCTTTCACTACACTTTATCTATTCGCTACGCTTTTTCGACTTTGATGATTATAAAGACCTTATTACTCATGTTTTTTCTCATGTTTAGTAGTTTCATCTATGGGGAGAATTTAAACGTTGCCTACTTTAAGGGTGGTGAATTTCGCCTTGTTGCTGGAGAAAAGTATCAAGGGGGCTATCTATACAATAAGAAAGGCAAAAATGCCTTCATTCATATTGTGACATTAGATTGGCCACCTTATATCGGTGCAAACCTCTGCAATAAAGGCTGGGCCTTTCAGTTTGCCGTCGCACTGCTTACAGACTTAGATTATCAAGTGTATGTTGAATTTTTGCCTTGGGCTCGTGCCGTAAGGGCCGCGGAAACGGGAAAAGCCGATATTTTATTCCCTGAATACTATATTGAGGATTCAGCACCGTCTGACAATCACAAGAATAAGACCCGCAGAGAGCTACTTGCTTTATCTAATGCCTTTCCTGGTGGTGAAATCGGCTTTTTGAAACGAAGAGGTGAAGAAGACCGCTTTGATGGCAATCTAAACTCAGTTAAGAATGAACTCATTGGTGTCGTGAGGGGCTATCAGAATACCCCTGAGTTTGATGCTATGATGGATAATGGTGAATTTGTTACTGTAGAGGCCGTAAATGATTTACAGCTGGTGAAGTTACTCGTCGGTAAACGCGTAAATTTAGTAATAGGCGATCCAAAAGTACTGCGCTTTACGGTCAATTATTCAGACTTACCTAGAGCTGAGAAAATTGAATTACTAAGAAACATAGAAAACGTGACGCCACCTATAAAGTATAATCACCTCTACTTTGCGCTTAGCAAGCAAAAGCCACATTGGCGTGAATTGCTCAAAGATATTAATCGTAATCTCTATCAATTTGAGAACAGTGGCGAAACGCAAAGAATGATCGAAATGGTCAGTAACGAGTGTTATTAACCTCTACATAGCGCTTAACGCCTAAGCATCGCGGTTTGTTCAATGCCTCAGCTTAAACACACCGCATTTTTAGCTAAAATACGCTTAGGCAAATCGCTTTAGTTAATCCCTAAATACTTGTGCACTTGAACTGATAGGCGCCAATTTTTCGCTTTGCAATTGTCTATTGCAAGCTTAGTGGCCTTGGCTTTTTGGCTGATTGGCTGAAGATACACTAGCTTTGGTTCAACCCCAGTTTGTGCAAATAACACCTCTAATTCCTCAATATGCTTTTGCATTGCGACGGGGTGCTTTATCTCATCGGCACGAGCCATTGCACTTGGAAGTACTTTGTAACCTCCACGCATATTAATTTTTGGCGACACGGTAACCCAAGTTTCAGCTGGCGCGAGGATCTCAAATGTACCACTGGTTTCGATCTGTGTGCTGTACCCTTTACTATGCAATAACTCGCATAATGGGCGAAGATCAAACATACAAGGTTCACCACCGGTGATCACCACATGTTTGGCTTGGTAGCCCCGCGCCTCGAAAATCGCCAAGATCTCGTCAGCACTCGCGTTCGCCCACCACTCTGAGTCAGCCTTTTTTTCTACAGTGTTATCCAATGAAACAATAAAAGTGTCGTTGGTTTCCCAGGTTTGTTTGGTATCACACCAAGCACAACCAACTGGACAGCCCTGCAAACGTAAAAAGATTGAAGGCGTACCAGTGAAGCTTGCTTCACCCTGAATTGTTTCAAATATTTCGTTAACCTTGTACAAAATGGCCCCGTGTTTAAGATAAAGTTGTCGAAAAATACCGCGAGAAAATTGTCATTTCTCCAGCGGCCGTGTAGTATATCGCGCCCTGAAGTAAACCTCTATCAAAATCGAGGCAAATCACCTATGAGCGAAAAAGTTGTCGTAATCTATTCCGGCGGAATGGACTCTTACACTGTACTAAACAAGGCTGTCCGCGAGGGCCATGAGGTTTATGCACTGTCTTTTAACTATGGCCAGCGACATGTAAAAGAGCTACAAGTTGCCGCTGACGTATGTGCTAAACTCGGCGTTGCTCATAAGGTCGTTGATATCTCTGCTATCAATCAATTATTGTCAGGCTCTAGCCTAACAGATGACATCGACGTGCCAGAAGGCCACTATGAAGAAGAGAGCATGAAGAGCACGATTGTGCCTAATCGCAATATGATTTTGCTTTCTCTTGCGGTAGGTTACGCTGTCTCTCTAAAAGCAAATAAGGTATTTTACGGTGCTCACTCTGGCGATCATGCAATTTATCCGGATTGCCGCCCTGAGTTCGTTAAAAAGATGGATGATGTTTGCCGCATTGCGAACTACGACGCCGTTGAAATTGTCAGTCCTTACCTTAACAACTCAAAAATTGATATCCTGACCGACGGTCTAAAAATGGGCTTAGATTACGCTGACACTTGGACGTGTTACAACGGCCGCGAAAAAGCATGTGGTAAGTGTGGTGCTTGCCAAGAGCGCCTCGAAGCGTTTGAACTAAACAAGGCAACAGATCCGCTTCCGTACGAATAACAGTATCGAAAAAGGCCTCTGTTGAGGCCTTTTTCATATACTTTTCAAGTCTTCATTTCACCGGAAGCGTCATACCTTCAAATAGCTTGTCGATATCATCTTGATTTCGTAGCAAACTTGCACGCTCTACCACATCTTTTGTGAGATGCGGTGCAAATCGCTCAATAAAATCGTACATGTAGCCTCTTAGGAAGCTTCCTTTTCTGAAACCAATTTTCGTCGTACTTGCTTCAAATAGGTGACTCGCATCGATGCAAACTAAGTCGCTATCAGACTTTTCATCAAGTGCCATTGACGCTAATACGCCAACACCGAGTCCTAATCTTACGTAGGTTTTAATCACATCGGCGTCTGTTGCAGTAAACACGATGTGTGGCTCCAAACCATGAGCATTAAATGCTTTATCCAGTTCTGAGCGGCCAGTAAAGCCAAATACATAGGTGATCAACGGATATTTAGCGACGTCTTGCACCGTCAGTGCACTGCCTTTTTGTGCGAGAGGATGGTCTTTGGCGACCACAATACTGCGATTCCAGTGATAGCAAGGTAGCATGACCAGATCACTGTACAAATGCAGCGCCTCGGTAGCGATAGCAAAGTCAGCATCACCTCGAGCAGCAGCATCAGAGATTTGCTGTGGCGTACCTTGATGCATATGTAAAGAAACCGCAGGGTATTTTTTCATAAACCCTTGGATCACAGGAGGTAACGCGTAACGAGCTTGAGTATGCGTCGTTGCGATGTTCAGTTTACCTTGATCTGGTAAGGTATGTTCATTTGCAACCGCTTTGATCCCTTCCACTTTAGAAAGGATCTCACGAGCAATATTAATAATTTCATTACCTGCGCCCGTAACATGCGTTAAATGCTTACCGCTACGGCCAAAAATTTGTACCCCCAACTCGTCTTCAAGCATGCGCACTTGCTTTGAAATACCAGGTTGAGAGGTATATAAACTTTCCGCCGTCGCTGACACATTAAGGTTGTGATTCAACACTTCGACGATATATCTCAATTGTTGTAATTTCATATTGCTTTTATTCTTATGATCTCTTGATGTTGAGCATCAGCCCATAGCAAAACCGCTCTTTGTTAGCGAGTTCAGTGCAAAGCGATAAAAAACCGCCTGTTACGACCTTATGTAGGCTAGCACATTTGGTAAAAATGAGGTAGCCAAGAGGTACTAAATATCAGCATTTTCACTGACGCTCAGACAGTCACTTGGCCAAATAGCGAATATTTTGACACGCTTTTGCAAACTCACGAGCTAAACCTGGCGACTATCTTTCACTAAAACTAACCGCTCATTTAGGCATCGACTATACTAAAAAATAATGAATTCTTTATCTTTTTTACAGGTTATTGTCGTAAACCTGTTCAGAATAGTACGAATTCATGTAAGATTAAAAAATTACACTGGTGGTTACATGAAAGAGATTTCAGTATGTTTGTTTCTATTATAATAATGTTGATTGTTGCACTTATCGTCATAGCAGTTTGGGTAAGCGCGATCCAGCAACATAAAGAGAAACAAGAAGCGGAGAGACGCAAAGAACTTGCTAAGCAAAAACGCGTAATAGAAGAAGCGGAAGACGTCATCATGAATGGCAGCAATATTCCGATGTCTGAAGTCATGATCCGTATCATTCAGCGCCGCGTGCATGACGCTTTAGCCGCAATGGTGGAGTTGTCTCCGACTTCGAAAGAATTAAAAAGTCGCTTACACGAGTCGCAAGAGCGCTTAAATACTCAGCCTGAAAAAACAGCAGACTCAGACTCGATAGCACTTCCTGACAATGACAAGCAAATTATCGCATTAGTTCAAGGCATAAAGAAATTACGCCAACTATTACGCTCAGAGCATAGTAAAGGTAAAGTAGACACTCAACTGTTCGTTAATGAAGACCGTAGGCTGGAGCGCTTTCAGCTTAAAATCAATGTTGAAAGCCAGATAAAACGAGGGCTTTCAGCGAGAACCGCAAACATGGTCGGTTCAGCAAGACAATACTTTGAAAAAGCTTACGCTACAATTTGCGCCGTCTCATACAATGATGACTATGTAAAAGAGAAAAAAGCACAGCTGGAAGGTTATTTAGAAGAGATCAGCAGCGAACTTAGAGCGTCCAACGCATCAGCGGTGAAAAAGAAAGCAGAGCAAGAACAAGACGACTTGGACGTATTGTTTGCACCGAAGAAGAAATGGTAACACCATCATTTACGTAAAAGGCTGGTCTCCCAGCCTTTTTTATTACAAATGAAGTAAACCCACTTGCTTAACCAAAAGCAAACTTAACGATAAAGAGTACTGTCAGTACCCAAACGCTGATACTGATTTCATTTGCCTTATTACACGCCAACTTAACTGCCGTATAAGAAATAAAACCCAAAGCAATACCATGCGCGATTGAAAACGTAAGCGGTGTCATCAATAACACAACACTGACAGGAATAGCATCGCTCATCTCATCCCAATTAATCAACTTTAGGTTTTGTAGCATTAATACCGACACATACAGTATCGCGCCTGCCGTCGCATATGCGGGAACCATTTGTGCCAGTGGCGCAAAGAATATCATGAGTAAGAAGCAGATCCCCACGACCACGGCCGTCAACCCTGTGCGACCACCGACAGATACACCTGACACTGATTCGATGTATGAAGTCGTCGTTGAGGTACCGAGCACTGAGCCTGCAATCGTCGCAGTGCTGTCAGCTGACAGTGCCCTACCCAACCTTGGCATGCGACCATGCTCGTCAGATAATCCGGCCTTTTGCGTCACCGCAACCAATGTGCCACTGGTATCAAATAAATCGACAAATAAAAATGCAAACACCACGCTAAGCATGGAAAGCTCAAAAATTCCGTTCAAATCCAACTGCATATAGGTCGGCGCGATGCTTGGGGGCATATCAACAACCCCATGATAATCTACAAGCCCAAGTCCCCACGCAATACCCGTTACCATTAAAATGCTGATAAGCACGCCACTTTTGACTTCACGGTACATAAGCGCCGCAATAACAAAAAAGCTCGCAATGGCTAATAGCGGGCCGGGAGAAGTGATATCACCGAGTTGTACTAATGTAGCATCGCTTGCGATAACAATTTTCGCGTTCTTTAGCGCGATTAACGCTAAGAATGCGCCAATACCTGCCGCGATCGCACGCTTTAGCACGATAGGTATAGCTTGGATCACCCACTCGCGAACTTTGAATACGCTCAAAAATAGAAATAAACAGCCCGACATAAATACCGCGCCTAATGCACTTTGCCATGTATAGCCCATGCCAAGCACAACACCATAGGTAAAAAAGGCGTTTAAGCCCATTCCAGGCGCAAGCGCTAACGGATAGTTTGCCCATAGCCCCATAATAAAACAGCCGATTGCGGCTGCGATACAAGTTGCTACAAAAGCAGCGCCGTGATCCATACCAGCTTCTGCTAGCATTGCAGGATTTACAAAAACGATGTAAACCATAGTAACGAATGTCGTCAAGCCAGCAACCACCTCAGTCCTTACATTGGTGTGCATAGCTTGCAGTGAAAATAACCGCTCGAGCATAACTAAAATTACAAATTTGAGGAACAAGTGGTTGGATTTTAACACGAATCACTTTAAAACTCGGACAAAATAGTTAAAATTCAGCTACACTCTGCTTATCAACATTATTGCGAATAAAGATATGGATCAAAATAGCACCGACAACTCAGCAAACCATGACTTAGAACAGCAGCTGCTGAATGTGCTTGAATTTGTAACGTCGCCATTAAAAGCAGACGCAAAATTCCCAGATCTTCACGACAATACCCAAGCTTTGAAAAAAGGCCTCTATTACCTTAAAGAAAAATCTTTTCCGCTCGCGGCAAAATGGCTAAGACTGGCGGCGATGTCTGGTGATTTGAAGGCACAGTTTTTTTTAGGTTTGTTGTTTATGAAAGGTCAAGGAGTGCCACCCAGCCCTTTTCATGCAGCCGCTTGGTTAAGTTTGGCCAGCAGCCAAGGGCACAAAGGCGCCGAACAGGTACTACTAGATGTACGCCGCTTCCTTACAACTAAGCGCTTTAGAGATGCACAGTGCTATGCTGCAACACTTTACGAGCAAATTCATCAACTACAGCATATTAGCCAGTAAATTAAATTTGACTCTCCAAAAAAACGTAGGCTAGGCGTAGCTAAGCCTCTCTTAAGTAAACGTACGCCTATCCTCTGCAACGATCAAAATGATACAGTAGGAAAACTACTGTATAGCATCTGAGAAAACTTCCAATTGCTTTATACCAATTAATCTTAATACTTGCTCAATTTGAAGGAGCAAATCTGGCGCTAACTGTGTTAAAAATTTCTCATTTAGAACAACTAAATAGCAAAGTTTTCGTCTGGTTATCGACAAGATTTTCTCGCCTCAAAATAAATCACTTAATTAAGCGAATTGGTATTACTCATACTGAACTTTCGTCAATTAAGCTTTTATTTCAAAAAAACACAACCATTTGTTTTATATTGAAAATTTAAACTAAATAAAAATTAAGCTTGAATATTGATTAAAAAGCTAGCAATTTCCCTTGCATTCACACACTGTATAAACTACTGTATACAAATACTGTATAGATAACCAGTGAGACAATTATGTTACACAGCAATACACTTCTACAGCCAAACAATTCGACTTATTACACACTTAACGAAATCAATAATGTTTTCGTTGAAGATGAGATCGTCGCTAGCTTAGAGTTACTTAAAGTTTTACATAAATGTCAGCATAAACAAGGCTGGACGCTACTCGTTGCGCCCGATAATGTACCAAACAAGTCACTACTAGAAAGTGCTTCAGTTGATGCAAGCAAGTTGCTCGTCATTAGGCAAAAGCACATATACGACCTTGAGTATGTACTTAAAAGTGCTATCAGCAATGGTAATTTCGCTGCAGTGGTGATTTGGACTGATATTACATCAGTGCAAACTATCAACAAAATGGAACTGCCGGTATCTGACGTTGCGATCCACTGTTTTCAAAGCGCTTAACCAGCTACAATAACGAGATATAAATTTGTTAAAACAGAAGTTTTTATGTCTTGTTATTGCAATTCATCCCTTCCCTATTCGCAATGTTGTGAGCCGTACCTTAAGGGACAAAAATTCGCAGAGCGTCCACAAATACTCATGCGCTCTCGCTATACTGCATACTGCTTAAAAGATGCAAAGTATATTCATGACACCTACGCCCAGGCTAAACAAGCACAAAATAGTGTCGACGATATTGCTGCATTTGCTAATTACGCACGCTTTATAAAATTGGAAGTGCTAGAAGAAGTAGTAGAAGCTACTCAGGGGGTTGTTGAGTTTAAGGCGCACTATATCGCAGAAAACACACACTATATACTCCATGAGCGGTCAAATTTTATTATCGAAGCAGGCAGATGGTATTACTTAGATGGTGAATTGTACGATACGCCTACAACCAAAGTAGGTAGAAATGACCTCTGTCCGTGCGGCAGTGATAAAAAGTATAAAAAGTGCCACGGTAGCTAAAATAGTCTGAATTAGAGATTAGATACAAAGCAATAAAAAAGCTTGAAGCAAGCTAAGGATGATTAAAGGCCGTTTAGCTTATACCAGTTGTATTAAGTAAATGATCTATCTTGAAGCGGGGAAATAGCTTTAGTAGCAAGGCAAAAATTTTGCTATTTAGTTGTTCTAAATGAGAAATTTTTAACGAAGCTAATATGCTATTTCACCCTTCAAATTGATTAGAGAATTAATTCAATTGGTATTAGACATGAGGCGCGATAAGCATGGCGTTTTATGTCAGTCTAGTAACGAAGCAAACAGCTGTAAAATGACAAGTTTAATACCAGTTGTCTTAAACTTGCTCAATTTTGAAGGAGTAAAAGCAGCTAATGTTGTTACGCCGTCGCGCGTAACATACTCTGCATATCACCCGTTGCAATTTGATCATAAAAACCAGCCGCATCCATTGCCTTATCAGCAACTAAGGCCAGTTTACCTTGCGCGCTCGCCAACCGTCTTTTAACCGCTGGTTCTAAATTTTCTACAACTTCGAGTGGAATATGCTTTTTATCATTTCGTGCGGCAAAAGGTTCTGGATTTAAATTTTCTTGCAATCGCAAGGTTGCCATCGCCCCCATAGATACCAGCTGCGCGTTATACTGACCAATAAGCATATTGTACTCTTTTGGCGCAAGCGGCTTTTGTGGACCTATTTCAAATTGCTTTTTTAGTGTTTCTTCTGAGTTATCTTTTGCGGCAGCTTCAGATTTTGGTAGGTGAAATTGGCTAAAATCTAATGCATCGGTTGATAGCATAGATAACAGCATGGCGAAATCGGCAGAGCGCGTCTCATGAACACTAATGTTCAATGCGGATCCTAATTGCGACTCACTGATTAAAACGCCATCAATTTGCATGTATTCCAACCGATTATTTTGCTAATTATGAATTTATCGGCCTTTTTCCGAAAAACTTTAGTAGTTTTCTTTACTTCGAAAAAAACTTTGTTATTATCACCGCCGTTGTTTAGGAGGGGTTCCCGAGCGGCCAAAGGGATCAGACTGTAAATCTGACGGCTCAGCCTTCGCTGGTTCGAATCCAGCTCCCTCCACCATAAACAACAGTTACAATTTCGGAGGGGTTCCCGAGCGGCCAAAGGGATCAGACTGTAAATCTGACGGCTCAGCCTTCGCTGGTTCGAATCCAGCTCCCTCCACCACTTTCAAATTGTAACGCTTTAAAATGTATGGAGGGGTTCCCGAGCGGCCAAAGGGATCAGACTGTAAATCTGACGGCTCAGCCTTCGCTGGTTCGAATCCAGCTCCCTCCACCACTTTTAAAGTAAACGCTCCAAATGATGGAGGGGTTCCCGAGCGGCCAAAGGGATCAGACTGTAAATCTGACGGCTCAGCCTTCGCTGGTTCGAATCCAGCTCCCTCCACCACCTTCTATTTTGTTATCTCACAACAAGCTTACATATATAAACGAGCTTAAAAACAATCCAAAACCAAAAATCAAATGTGCTGCCATACTTTTTACCCTTGCCTTATTCGGCTCTGGTAATTTAGATGCTGCGACCCCTGCACCAAAACAGGGTTGCATAATAAAAAATGGAAAAACACACGTTATTAAACCAAAAACTAACGCAATGAAAAGGCTAGGCTCAGTCAACCAAGGCTTGCCCACGCTCAGTAGTAACACCAAGGCGAATACAATCCCAATGAGATAATGCATGCACCAGCCAATGACACCTTCACCAGATATTGATTTACTGTGCCCGATACCTTGATGCGTGAGTTGACCTTTACACAAGTGTCCAATCCACCTACCAACCAATGCATAATCTAAGCCCTTTATGGCAAATAAGCGACTGAGCATAAATGCCCACAAATCCATAACAAGTGTTGCACCTACGCCAATCGCGACTGCTGGCATTAACATCGAATATAGGCTTTCCACTATTTTTACTCCTCTTTTTTACTGAGAGCCGCTATCCTACTAGTTCAAGTTAACTTTAAGTCAAGGGAAAGAATGGATATCAGTGAAGTTGCAAAGAAGTCAGGTTTACCCGCATCCACGCTTAGATATTATGAAGAAAAAGGACTGATCCGATCGGTTGGTCGACAAGGGCTCAAACGTGTTTTCCCCCCTTCGATACTTGAACGTCTAGCGCTTATTACACTAGGCAGAAACGCAGGCTTTTCGTTAGATGAAATAGCGGACATGTTTACCCCTGAGGGTAAAGCGGATATTGATAGGGTGAAGTTACAATCCAAAGCGGATGAATTAAATGAAACCATTAAGCATTTAACTGCAATGCGAGATGGCCTCTATCACGCTGCCAAATGCCCAGCGCCAAGCCATTTTGAATGTCCGACATTTCAAAAGCTGTTAAAACGCGCGGCAAAAGCGAGGCCCGAGAAATAATAGGCATAAACAGGACACTATGCTAATGCTCAATCATCAAGTCACGACCGTGGTCACGTAAATAACGCCGAGCCATTTTATGGTCGTGGCCATAGTGCTTTGTTACCAAGCGCCAAAATGCGCAATTGTGTGCCATGACATGAAAATGGCAAAGTTCGTGCACTACCACATAATCGATTACCCACTTAGGCGCACCAATCAAAAGCGTATTAAACGCAAGTACGCCTTTAGATGAAAAACTGCCCCAGCGGCTTTTATAAACGCGTATTTTTAGTGTATCAAAGCGAGCTTGAATATCAGGTTGATAGCGCGCAATAACCATATCTACATAGTCATTTAGCGTTTCGCTTAACAGCGCAACTAATTCACGCCATTCATTTTTGACAGCCTTAAGTAAAACCCTTTTGTTATCAAAATCAATTACAGAGGTCGTGCTTTCGCCTCTTTGAATGGTAAAGATCTCGCCGAATACTTGCACAATTCCTGTTTCCAGTGGCCGAGGGCTCTCAGGTATGACTTTTAGAGCAAGCTTTGATTTTATCCAATCGGATTTGCTTTCCACCCAATTATGTAACCAGCGCTCGCAAATTTGCTCTGGCGCATACACAAATACTTGGCCAGCTTTTATTTTTATCGCAACGCTCTTACGCTTTCGGCTTTTCTTCAATTGATATTGCAAGGTAACAAATTCTTAGTCACTAAAGCATGCATTATAATATGAGCAACTTATCAGAGTCACTGCAAACGCCATGTAAGATGATGAATTTGACCAATGATGGCAATAAACTCATCAATAGTGTGGTTTCTAACACTCTATAAATTAGAAAGATTTTTTCGTTAAATCACCGTATTTATTATTTTTGCTGCTACGCTTAATGAAAAAGGCATTTTGATTTAGGCAAGCTATGGCTGATAAACCCATTTGCCAATATGTGTCACCTGAGGGAAAAAAATGCAGTGAAATCGATATGGGCTCAGGTTACTGCTTTTGGCATGACAATAAATTCGATAAAGGTGGCTTAGAGCTAAGCCAAAAGCTTGAACGCTACGCCAAGCGCGGCGGTTTGCTGCAAGGCTTAGAGTTGAAGCGGGCCAATTTAGAAGGGCTCAATCTTGTTAACTTTGAAAATCATCATGGCTATGATCTATCTTATAGCAACTTTTATCGTGCCAATTTGAAAGGGGCGCACCTGTTTAATAATACCATTAAGCATGCGTCGCTAATGAAGGCCGACTTGAGAGAAGCAAGTCTGCACTGCTGTAATTTAGAAAGCACCAATTTGCTCGGCATAAAGCTTGAAAACACCCGTATCGATAATATGGAACTCGGCGAGCAATTACTGCAAGAGCAGCAAGCTTTTGAAGCTCGTAGAAACCGAGCCAAAGAAGACGCGGAAGACTTGTTTCTACAGTCCGAAGAGATCTATCGTTTACTACGTAAAGGCGCGGAAAACCAAGGACTATTTGAAATGGTTGGGCGCTTTACATACAAAGAGCTGCGCATGCGGCATGCCCAGTATCCACGATTTTCAAAACGTCACCTTATTTCCAGCTTTGTCGACTTATTATGTGGGTATGGAGAAAAGCCGGAAAATGTCATTCGCTTCAGTTTAGGTATGATAATTACCTGTGCATTTTGCTATTTTCTATTTGGCGTTTCGTTTCAAGACCAGATAATGCAACTGGACTTAGACAACAGTGTATCTGAAAACGTCATGGCGCTGCTGAACAGCTTTTATTTTAGTGTTGTTACCTTCACAACCTTGGGTTACGGGGATATTACGCCTGTGGGGATCTCCCGGCTGATCGCAGCGGTAGAGGCTTTTACCGGTAGCTTTTCATTAGCGCTATTTGTGGTGGTTTTTGTAAAGCAAATGACGAGGTGATACTCATCTCGTCATTTTTAATCCGCTATTTCTGATTTCAGTTGTTCTAAAAAATCCAGCATATATTGGGTGCGGGCTTGTGCCTGCTCACGGGCTGCGGTGGTATGCATGTTATCTTTAATATGCAGCAGCTTAATGAAGAAGTGATCTAAGGTATATTTAGTATCGTCAGCTTTTCTGTGCTCACAAAAAGGGTCTTCTACATTGTAAAGATTACGCGCTATCGCCCCACCTACTTTCATACAGCGGCTAACACCTATCGCCCCTAACGCATCCATTCTGTCTGCATCTTGGACAATTTTGGCTTCTAATGTCGTGGGTGTGACACCGGCGCTAAAGCTGTGTGCAACAATGGCGTGGTGAATAGCCTCTAGTTTATCCGTGTCGTACTTCAACTCTGTTAGGAAGGCAACCGCCTTATCTGCAGCTAATTTAGACGCCAGCGGCCTATCTGGATGATTTTTTGCTACGGCAACACAATCATGTAACCAAGCGGCAGGGATCACCACAGCAGGATCCGCCCCCTCAGCTTCGCAAAGTGACTTTGCGACTTTAACTACACGCTTGATATGAGACAAATCATGGGCAGTATCTGCACATGGAGTCGACAGCATAAACTCTTCACATGCTTTTTCTAATTCATGCATTTTTAACGTCATTAAGCTCAACTTTTATTAATATCTGACAAATAAACCCACACAAATTCAGCGGGAAAGGCATTACTGATTGTATGTTGCCACACCCTTCACTAAAATGGCAGCTATCAGGAAAGATTAGAGAAAATATATGACTTGCGCGCTATATCTGCAACCTGGCAGAGAAAAATCCCTTAACAGAAAACACCCTTGGGTTTTCTCAAAGGCCATTAAAAAAGTAAAAGGTAAACCCGCCCTTGGCGATACCGTCAAGATTTACAGCAATGAGGGTAAATACCTCGCGACAGCCGCTTACAGTCCAGACTCTCAGATCCGAGCCAGAATTTGGACATTTGATGAATCACAACATATCGACCAAGCGTTTTTTGAGCAAAAACTCGCACGGGCACTAGCAGCCAGAGAATATGTTATCGCTGAAGGTGGTTTAACTGGCTTTAGATTGTGTGCCGCAGAGTCAGATGGGCTACCAGGTGTAACAATTGATAAGTTTGATAACTACTTGGTTTGTCAGTTGCTAAGCGCTGGTGCCGAGCGCCACAAAGGCGAAATAGTAATGGCATTGCAATCACTATTTCCTGATTGTCATGTTTACGAGCGCTCAGATGTTGATGTGCGCAAAAAAGAAGGCCTTGATAAAATTACCGGACCGCTTGCAGGCGATGCACCAACCGCACCAGTCCTTATAAGCGAAAATGGTTTAAAGATTGAAGTCGATATCATCGGCGGCCATAAAACTGGCTTTTATCTAGATCAACGCGACAGCCGAGCCGCGTTAGAACGCTTTGTAAAAGACAAAGAAGTGCTTAACTGCTTCTGTTACACCGGTACATTTGGCCTTTATGCGCTGCGCGGTGGCTGTAGTAAAGTAATCAACGTTGACGTATCGCAGCCAGCACTCGACACAGCTAAACGCAATGTAGAACATAATGAACTAGACTTATCGAAAGCTGAGTTTGTTAAGCAAGACGTGTTCAAACTACTAAGACAATATCGTGATGAGGGTCGTCAATTCGATACTATCGTGATGGATCCACCAAAGTTTGCAGAAAGTAAGGCGCAGCTTAACGGTGCTTGTCGTGGCTATAAAGATATCAATATGATTGCCATGCAGATATTAAAACCAGGAGGCACATTACTCACCTTCTCATGTTCTGGCCTTATGGAACAAAACCTGTTCCAGAAAGTCGTTGCAGACGCTGCGCTCGATGCCGGTAAAGAATTGTTGATTATGGAAAGGCTAAATCAAGCAGCCGACCACCCTATTGCGGGTAATTATCCAGAAGGCTTTTACCTAAAAGGCCTAATTTGTAAGGTCTATTGATTTAGCAATTTATAGTGGTATCGGAGGAAACTTCAATACCACCTTTAGGGCTTAGGTAATCTAATTAAACTTGGTGATTTCAAGCCCTACAATCCACTGCTCGTCCTGTTCTTGACTACAGCGGATCACGGTCGCGTGAGCACTAAGTGGCTGGATCATATCGCCACTGGAATCAATGAAAATGTCAACGGTTGAATTTGCTTCAATTGGGTCGCTCACTGTCACCGACAACCCTGTGGCGCTTAAATCGTGACAAACTCCTTGGTGCACTTTACCCGACTCAAGCTCGGTTAATTTTGCAACTGCATCCACCGACATACGCATAAAACGGCGTTTATCTTCATTGATCATATAATGCTCCTACACCATTGATTTTATTTTTTCTAATAGCGATTGCATTGAAAATGGCTTTACCACATAGGCATCGCAGCCGGCATCGAATCCCGCTTTTTGTTCTTTTTCGGACTCTAAACCAGATACCATTAATACAGGAATGTCCTTCGTCTCTGGTGTATTTTTCAACATTCGACAGGTGTCGTAACCGTCAAGGCCCGGCATACACACATCAAGCAAAATAGCATCTGGAGGATCAGCAATCGCATTAGACAAGCAACTCGTGCCCGAGTTTGCATAGCTCAGCTCAAACGCCCCTGACAGCGCCACTTCGAGCATTTCATAGTTAAAATACTCGTCGTCGACCACTAGCAGATGCGGTGCATTTTTCCTTTTCTCTCGTGTGGACATATTCAATGCCGCTTCCTTCTCACAATCCAAAACTTTACTTCCTCATATAATAAAGTAACTGTCGTACTCTAAAATGCAAGTTTATATTTCGCACTCTTTTATCGAATTCAGAACGCGTTTAGCCGAAATTGGGTAAGCCGTTCCTAATGTTTGAGCAAACAAAGACACGCGAAGTTCCTGTTGCATCCAAAAAATATTTATAAGCGACTCTGGTACAGGTAATCCAGAAGGAATTTTTGCCAACTTGTCTTGATAGGCCGCAGCAACTTTTTCCAATTCTAGTACACACAGCCTATCTCTGTTTGGATCTACCGCAAGTTTTTCAAGCCTTTTTTCAATCGCTTTCATGTAACGCAAAATATCAGAGATTTTGTCAGCACCATGAGCGGTGACAAAGCCTTTAAAGATAAGACCGGATAACTGAGATTTTATGTCACCGTGCGCGGTGATCATCGTGAGATCCACTCTGCCTTTCATACGCTTGTTAATACTGTGGGCAATACTAAGCACAGCCTCAACTTGCTTCGCAATTTCAACTACAGTGTCACCTAGCTCAGCTCGAATGTGTTCTTTGGCTTTTTCAAACGCGACGTCATCTCTGATCTCACCAAATGCACGCAGCAACTTATCAACCCCAGCTTGCGTACAGTCATCAACTAAATCATACACTTTACCAAAGGGGTTAAAGTACAATCCTAACTTAGCCTTATTTGGTAAGTGTTGCTGCAGGTATTTAACAGGCGAAGGAACATTGAGTAGCACAAGACGGCGCAATCCTGCTTGATGCGCCGCTTGGGCTTTTACTTCGTTATCAAACAGTTCTATAGCCGCACTTTGCTTTTTATCGACTAATGCAGGGAAAGCCTTAATCTCATAATTGCCTTGCTTTTTAGTATATTGCTCTGGCAGCTCGCCAAAATCCCACTGCTGAATATCCGTCTGCTCAATCCCTTGCTCTGCCACTTGCGAAAGCGTCTCGGTCACTTGCCCTTGCAACCTTGCCTTAAGTGCCAATAAATCAAAGCTATGGGCTATCACCTTGCCTTTGTCATCAACTACCTGAAATTGCATTTTTAAGTGCGGCTCAAGTGAACTAACGTCCCAATCTGACTCGGCGACTTTGACACCTGTCATTCTGAGTAAACGGTTGGACACCGCTTCTATAAATGAGCCTTGCATTACCTCAACGGCGGCAAGCACAGCATCGGCATAATTTGGTGCTGGCACAAAATTACGTCTTAAGGTCTTCGGCAGTGACTTAATAAGCCCACAAACCAGCTCATGTCTGAGCGCAGGGATATGCCAATCAAAACCTTCATCTTGAACTTGGTTTAATAATGCCAGAGGAATATTGACCACCACGCCGTCTAGTGCTTGGCCTGGGTCAAAGTGATAACTGAGAGGCAAGATCAAATGCCCTTGCTGCCACGTATCTGGATAATGAATATCCGTGATATGCTCGGCGTCATGCTTCATTAACAGATCGCGCGTCATATGCAAAAAGCGTTTGTCTTTTTGCTTTTGTGAACGCCACCATTTACTAAACGCAGCACGATTATTTACGTCTTGTGGAATTCGATCGTTATAAAACGCAACCACATCTTCTTCGTCGACTAGGATATCGCGACGCCTCGCTTTATCTTCAAGCGCCTGCACTTCTTCAACCAATTTTTGGTTTGCGCTTAAAAAACCTTCGCTCTGGCCAAGTTGACCGTTTGCTAACGCTTCACGAATAAATATCTCTCGGCTAACCACAGGATCAATATCGCTATACACCGTGCGTTTGCGGCCAACGATGATCAAGCCGTATAAGGTTTGTTGTTCAAATGCGATAACCGCTCCAGCCTTTTTCTCCCAATGCGGCTCGCTATAGCTACTATTAACTAAATGCTTGGCGAGCGGTGCAATCCAATTTACATCGATCTTGGCGTTAACCCGAGCATAAAGTTTACTGGTTTCCACAAGCTCCGCAGACATCAGCCACTTAGGGCTTTTCTTAAACAGTGTTGAACCGGGGAAAATATGAAATTGGCTGTTACGTGCGCCTTTAAAAACTTGCTTTTGCTTTTCGTCCTTCACACCAATATGGCTAAGCATACCGCTTAGCAATGATTGATGGACAGCCTCATCACTTGCAGGACTGCTATTTATTTTAAAGCCGAGCTCCTCACATACCGTGGTCAGCTGATATACAATATCTTGCCACTCACGTACGCGCATATAGGCCAAAAAGTCTTTTTGGCATTGCTTTCTAAACTGGTTGCGCGTTAGTGCTTGCTGCTGCGCTTCGATATAATTCCATAGGTTTAGATATGCAACAAAGTCAGAGTGTTCGCACTCAAAGCGATTGTGTTTTTCGTCAGCTGCTGCACGTTTGTCTTGAGGACGCTCTCTTGGGTCTTGAATAGACAGTGCCGCAGTGATCACTATCGCTTCCCAAAGCGCGTTGTTTTGTGCCCCTGACATCACCATCTTGGCAAGCCTTGGGTCTATGGGTAAGCGACTTAGTTTACGACCTGATTCTGTGAGCTTGGCTTTTTCTCTGCGCTGTGCAGGAACTATCGCCTCCAACTCTTCAAGTAACGACATACCATCTTTGATATTACGGCTATCAGGCGCTTGTACAAATGGGAATTGACTTATATCACCAAGTCCAAGTGCCAGCATTTGCAAAATAACCGAAGCTAAATTGGTTCTTAGAATTTCAGGATCGGTAAACTCAGGACGCCCTAAAAAGTCGTCTTCAGAATATAAACGAATACAAATACCGGATGCCACACGCCCACATCGACCTTTACGCTGGTTTGCACTGGCTTGTGATACCGCTTCAATCGGTAAGCGTTGCACTTTGGTTCGATAACTATAGCGGCTTATTCTCGCAGTACCCGGGTCGATAACATAGCGAATACCTGGTACGGTCAATGACGTTTCTGCAACGTTTGTAGACAATACGATGCGCCGTTGGCTATGGGGCGCAAAAATGCGGTTTTGTTCGGCATTAGACAGGCGCGCATACAAAGGTAAAATCTCAACGCCTTTTAAATTGCGTTTTGCCAGCGCGTCAGCGGTGTCACGAATTTCACGCTCACCGTTCATAAATACCAAAATATCCCCAGGTCCTTCGGCACAAAGCTCATCAACCGCATCAAAAATGCCCTGCAATTGGTCATTTTCTGCTTCGCCATTTTGTGAGTCTACATCTTCAACTGGACGGTATCTCACTTCTACTGGATAAGTTCGCCCTGACACCTCAATAATAGGTGCGTCACTAAAATGTTTGGAAAAACGCTCAGGATCAATGGTTGCTGAGGTGATAATCACTTTAAGATCTGGACGCTTCGGCAACAGCTGCTTTAAATAACCCAGAATAAAATCAATATTCAGGCTACGCTCGTGCGCTTCATCAATGATGATTGTGTCGTACTGGTTGAGGAATCTGTCTTGTTGAATCTCTGAGAGCAAAATACCGTCGGTCATCAGTTTTACGTATGTATTGTCAGAGACTTGATCTGAGAAGCGAATTTTAAATCCAACTTCTTGCCCCATCTCGCAGCCAATTTCCTCTGCGATACGGGTAGATACGCTTCTTGCCGCTAGTCTTCTTGGTTGTGTATGACCAATATAGCCATCCACGCCTCGACCTAACTCTAAACAAATTTTAGGCAGCTGCGTGGTCTTCCCCGAGCCCGTTTCACCGGCAACAATAACCACTTGGTTATTCGCAATGGCTGCTTTGATGTCGTCTTTTTTCTGGCTGACGGGTAGTTGCTCAGGATACTCTACTGCTGGAATATTGGCACTTCTTGTTACCTTTAATTCTTGGCTTTTTGCAATCGCAGCCGCTACTTTTGCGACTACCTGCTTTTGCTTTTCTTGATCGGTAATTTTTTTCGCACCATGAAGGCGCTTTTTGAGGAT
This sequence comes from Pseudoalteromonas sp. BMB, assembly GCF_001709235.1. Taxonomy (NCBI): domain Bacteria; kingdom Pseudomonadati; phylum Pseudomonadota; class Gammaproteobacteria; order Alteromonadales; family Pseudoalteromonadaceae; genus Pseudoalteromonas; species Pseudoalteromonas sp. BMB. The sequence continues at coordinate 7,955 of NZ_MBQA01000192.1, read as the reverse complement.
GAAGTGATCCTTTTTAAGACATGAATTTAGCTCTTTGAACAGCGAGTCAACCTGCACTACACGACACCTTGTGATTACATAAAACGTCGTGTAGTTTATCAAATCAGATTAGACGAACCCAACTAAATTTGGTTAAGAATTGAGATTTTTGCTGTTATTCTCAAGGCAACTCCTCATGGGTTACCTTAACAGCTCGTAAATTTCATCGCTTTATACGTAGCGGTGCCCAGAGACATAAGCATCATGTAAATGCTTATCCAACGCTAATAACACGTTTGCACGACTGATAACCCCAAGTAAGCGCCCTTCATCGTCAACTACCGGGTACACTTTGGGCTTATTGCAAATCATCAAATCTGCCATTTGCACTATGCTGTCTTCGCGTTTTACACACAGAGGCTCTTTTGTCATCACATCGGACACCACGCTATGAGACTCATTTTGATAGGTCGCCTCTAACATTTTTTTAAGACAATCCTGCTCAGATAAAAACCCAATAACCCGCCTTGCTTCGTCTATAACCGGCCCGCCCGACTGGCCGCTTTGTAGCAGCTTTTCTACAGCTGATTCTACGCGCATGTCCTGTTTGAATGTTACGGGGCGATGATTTAAGTAGTCTGCGACTTTTATTGATTGCATTGCTCATCTCCATTAAAAACGCCAGCTATCATGATAATAGTAGCTGGCGTTTGAAGAACTTGCTTAGTCTCAACGAAATATTGTTTTACTCACTATAAATACCAACATAGGTCTGTGTTGTTGACGACTTGCTCGCACGATACATTCCAGCGGTATTAAATGGCATGCTAATATTTCCTTTAGGGTCAACTATGATCACCCCTCCCGTGCCACCAATTGGATATAGCGTATCAAAAATCACTTCTTGCCCCGCTTTTTCAATCGACTTGTTTTGATAAGCGACACGAGCACAAATATCAGCTGCTACATTATATCGAATAAAATACTCGCCATGTCCCGTTGCTGAAACAGCACAAGAGCGGTTATCCGCAAATGTGCCCGCACCAATCACCGGTGAGTCACCTATCCGTCCGAAGCGTTTAGCCGTCATGCCACCAGTTGACGTTCCAGCCGCTAAATTCCCCAGTTTATCAAGTGCGACAGCCCCCACAGTTCCCATCTTATATTGGCTCTCTAATTGTTGGTGTGCCGCCTGATAGTCTTTGGTCGCCGCTTCTTTCATCTGCAATCGCTTTTTCGCCTTTAAGAGCGATTGATAGCGAGCATCGGTGTCAAAATAGCTGTTTTCCACTAACGTAAAACCGCGTTTCTTAGCAAAGTCTTCCGCACCTTCACCACTTAGCATGACATGTACTGAGTGCTGCATCACTTCTTTTGCCAGGTTGATTGGGTTTTTAATGTGCTTCACCCCCGCCACAGCGCCGGCTTGGCGATTACGACCATCCATGATTGATGCATCTAGCTCATGCCCTTCATCATAAGTGTACACGGCTCCCTTACCAGCATTAAAAAAAGGCGAGTCTTCAAGAATGTTAATGGCTGCCGTTACCGCATCAAGGCTTTCTCCACCTTGTTCTAGTACCTTATACCCCGCTTCAACGGCTTCTTTTAATTTAGCTTTGTATTGTTTTTCTTTTTCTGGTGTGAAGTTACTGCGCTCAATCGTACCAGCTCCTCCATGAATGGCGATCGCAAACGGTGGCGCTTTCTCGTCAGCGACAGCAGCTGTCGCCGACAAGGCTAATAAGACTGCTAGCAAAGAGATTTTTTTCATTTTTATACCTTGGTTCGTTGTTAAACTTCAGCATGAGGTGAATTTTAGAACGATGCAAGCTTTCGCGTTAAAATACTCCTTTCAACTCAACAAGAAGAACGCCGAGCAGCGTATAACTGCCGTTGGGAAACACGCTCGGTCTGGATCCCTCGTGGCGGTTCATACTGCCCTATTCCAAACGCTAAGTAATACCAATTTGTCTTAATACTTGCTCAATTTGAAGGAGCAAATTGGTGTAGCAGTTATAAAATAGCATCCACAAAAAAAGCGCTTCCTCTGGAAGCGCTTCTATCGAATCGTTCTATATCTATAAGCGATTAGCTCGCTTCGCGCTGTGCCTTCATACGTGCAAGGCGCGCTACTTGATGTGTAGAAGTTAAGAATGCGAAGATCGGTGCTAAATAGCCACGTTTACGTAGCTCTAGGAAATCTTCGTCACCTAATTCATTTAACTTACGCTCATCCACAAGGTAGATACCGTTGATGTCTTTCTTCTCACCACGAATTTCTACCGTTAGCGTTTGTTGAACTAGAAGCTCTTTGTCAGCAAGATACTGAGTAAACGCTTCAGTTACGCGAGCAAACTCAACATAGCTAACTAACGCTTCTTTACGACGACCTAGATATTCAGTTTCTTTACCGTCTTCGAAAAGCGCATTACCTTCTTCTTCACCAACTAGCGGGCTTGCTTCGTCAATCACAATACCAAACTGATCTTGCTCTGGGTGTTTAACCAAGCCAAACGGGTAACGTGCTGCGGCCATTGGCACAAAGCTGCCTGTCCACTTGTCACCGTCTACAAATAAGTTTTCACCTGGCTGAAGACCAAACATAGCAACCGCTTGAAATTGACCTGATTCAGTGTTTTTAACAAACGCCATTGGGAATTCTGTCGCTACGCGCGCGAACTCATGCGCCACTACAGGCATTAAGTGCTGAGTTTTAAGGAAATCAACGTTCACGCCATTTTTTACTTTGATGTTAGCGTGCTTTTCGTTGTGTAAAGGCTGCACTTGTTGTTCCGCCATAATACTGCTCCATTATTTTACGTATTTGTTACTTTATTTATTGCCCTAAGGCTAGCGGTTTTCGGGGCAAATTGGAAGTTAAATTTATCTTACTCGTTACCCTACATATATTTCACGACTAGACGAGAACGCACTCTTCTCACTTAATGTCAATGATTAGCCGTGGCTGATAAATCAATAACTCTTTGAAGCTGACCCAGCGATAGTAAATGTGCGTGTACTGCTTCTAGCATGCCTGATTTCTGCAAAGACAATAGAGATTCATCATCGAGAGAATTTAGAAGCTCCCTATCGACTGAATATAGTCCCCCAATCTCTTTCTTCTCACCATTCCCCAAATCAAACTTAAAACTAAACTCCGTCAACAAACCAAGTTCGGACAAACGATTAACAAATTGAAACGACAGCTCATCTTGACGATACAACTCCTCTAATTGCGAATGTCTTAACTTAAGGAAGTCCGAAAGTTCACCCGAATCTTGAAACAACGGCTCTCCAATCCCTGAACTATTTAATGCCGAAGCGTGAATTGCCAAATATGTCTTTTCATCTGAGGTTTTTGCTAGGACGAATGGATACTTCACTAAATGTTGAGGAATATATGGCGATTCAAACCTATTACCACGATAAAACGCATTTTTTCCGGTCTCAAGCCCAAGAATTGCTATCATTTGAAATTTAGCATCGCCACCAGACTTAATGAAACAAATAGGAAAATTCAGCGCTGCTTTTGCTACTTCACTTGGTGTTATAACCACCAAGTGCCGCTCCTTCGAATGCAATAAGTCAGTATCTAACTTAGCATAAAATTTTTTATGTTTTCCCGCATCAATGATTTCATATTTTTCTGACATCACACACTCAATTAATATGTTAAAGTAATAATTAAATTAGCATGTAAATATACAATTTAAAACCATGAAAATTCAAAAAATAAAACCATCAGATGTTGAAGACTTAAAAACATTCATTGAGAACAATAATTCTCCGATAATAATATCAGAACTATTTAAAGACTGGCCATATGTTGAGTTAGCAAAGGATTCTCCATCACATTTACTTAGAAAGTTACTTAGCATTGCTTCTAAGAAATTGGTAGATACTTTATTAATCGAATCTAAACATAAAGGACTAATCAGCTACGCGAGCGAAGATTACGAAAGATTCACATTCAAAAAATTTCAAGTTCCACTCAAAGCAGTGTTAAAAAGATTGATTGTTGAAAAGCGAGATGAGCACAGTGAAGACATTGCAGTTCAAAGCGCATTAATAGAGCAATGCCTACCATCTTTTCTTACACAAAATCCATCTCCAAATTTTCTATCTGAAATTTCTCCCAGAATATGGATTGGAACAGCAACAACAGTTCCTGGACATTACGACACCTCTCATAACATAGCATTGAATGTTTGTGGTAAAAGAACATTTTATTTACTCCCTCCAAATGCAATCCCTAATATCTATGTCGCCCCGATAGATCGCGCCATAACAGGGCCTGCTATTAGCCTTGTCGACTTCGAAAATCCTGATTTGAGCAAATATCCTAAGTTTAAGAACGTACATAAAGATGTTCAAATTGCAGAACTGGAAGTGGGTGAGGCCTTATATATCCCTCCTATGTGGTGGCATAATGTTAAATCACATGAAAGAGCTAATATTCTAGTAAACTATTGGTGGGAAAATAAAACTGCATCCGAGCTAACATCTACTGAAAGTTTAATCCACGCAATTCTCACCATTAGAGCACTTCCAAAATATCAGAGAGATGCCTGGAAAGAAGTATTCAAACACTATGTTTTCGATAGAAAAGACGATGTCTTTGACAAAACATACAAAGGGATTCTTTCTAATAGTCAGGAAGAAATAAGAAAAGTTGAAGACATATTATTAAAAAGAAATGCCGCTAAATAGCGGCATTTTAATAATATTAGAAACGGAAGTTTGCACCTAGTACAAATCGACGACCATTCTGGTATATAGATAATACTCTTGCTTCATCAGTATTATATTCTATGACCTCTTCATCAGTCAGGTTAATACCTTCAAATACTAATGAGATATTTTCAGTTACGTTGTATGTCGCACTAAAGTCCAATTGGCCATAGTCATCATTCCAAAGCTCCGTACCTGAAGAGTGTAAACCTTTATACCATTTTGTACGGTAGTTATACATCGCTCGAACCGCAAACAGATCATCTTCATAGTAACCTGAAATATTTAACATATTCTCAGAAGCTCCCATTACTAAGCCAGACCCCGGTTTTAGGACATCTCTTTCACCATCATTATTAGCATCAGTATAAGTATAGTTTGCTGATACACCAAAACCATTGTCAAAACTATGTTGAATAGAGGCTTCTAAACCCGTTGTTGTTCCCCCTGCCCCATTCTCAGGCCGAGTAACAGTTACAGGAACCCAACGTTGAGTTTCTTGATCATAAAACTCTTGGCTCGAAGTACCAGATGTTTGGTAACTCTCAATATCTTTGTAGAATAGCGTTATTGCAAGTAACGATGCATCACCGAAGTAATATTCCCAAGCAGCATCAAACTGGTTAGCTACTTGTGGATCTAGATTTGGATTACCAGCCTGTGCAGTTGGATTATCTTCACCAAGATCGCCAGGTGCGGTAATTGGTGAAATATCAAAGAAATTAGGACGCGCCATCGTTCGTGCCGCAGACAACCTCACAATTTGATCTTCAGCTAAGTCATAAGATAAATTGAAGTTTGGCAAAATCTCGGTGTAGCTACGTGATTCAGTTTTCCACTCTAATGTAGAAGGTGTTAAATCACCATTGAGGCCAGGGTTTTTGACAGTTAATAAGCCCCAAGAATCTGAAGAGAACAGATAACCAGAAGAATCTTGCTCAGTCTTAGCAACCCTTACACCTATGTTGCCTCGGAAACTTTCTCCAGAGAAATCACCCTGAACATAGAAAGCCGTTTTTTGCTCAGCTACTTCAAATATTTCTGGTAAATTTTTGTGAATTGCATAGGAAGCATTTGGGCCTAACCCTAATTCCAACATACGATCACTGTTGTGTATCAACTGTTGAGTAATATCACCATTGACAACGTCAGCACCAACAGTATCAGTGCCTCTAGAAAGGTCACAATCCGCAAGCGTACTACATTGATTAGCCAAGATCTGGTTCATGTAATTATCACTCTCACCATCGTTAGCTAAACCCCAATGCCAACTGTAGGCATTTCTGTCTTGCGTGCGTTTGTGATCACGATATTTTGCACCAACTTTAATTGATGTAAACGCACCAAGTTCGACCGGGAAGTCAAAGTCTACCTGAGCATAAGACTCTTCATCTGTTGTTGGTTTATTCCCACCCCAGATCCAGCCACCGTTAAATTTAGAAGGGTCCGTACCATCAATACCAGCGTTTACTGTTGGAGTACCATCAGTTAGATCAAAGTTGTAATCTCCCTGCCCGCCGTATTCCCAAGAAGTTTCATTTAATGTTCCACCCTCCGCTTCAGTCGTACCAAGCTCCACATTCATTGAGAATGAATCCGTTGCAAAGTCAATGTCTAAATGAATTGAATTAGTATCCGTGCTTGAGATACGGTTGATATGATTCCAACGAACATCACCACCGCCAGTGCCTTTTAATGCGTTGCCATCACTAAACGAAAGCTCGGCCTCTGACCCAGGATTCATCAATAGAAAGTTTGAATTGGTATTATTCACATCCATATTTGAATCAAGTATGTTTAAAGTCGCACTGAAATCGTCAGATGGTGCAAATTGAATCGAGCTGAAAAATGTTGTTCTTTCACGATCTTGGCGGAAAACAGGAACCCCCATAGTACGAGGTGTATAAGTTCCATCACCTTGAACATCCCAACCAAGTACCTCAAAACCTTCACGACGAACTGTACGATCAGCTTTTGAACCAGAAATTAAAATACCAAATTGCTCACTTTCATTCTTCCATGAATAAAGTGCTTCAATTGATGGATCATGTTCTTCCGCTACTTCTGAGTATTGGCTCTGCAAGCTTAACTGAACAGTACCAGAATCCAAATCAAGAGGCTTGCGTGTATTTAGAATTACTGTACCACCAATTGAGCCTTCATCAATACGCGCTTCAGGAGATTTATATACTTCCAAGCTACTTACCAATGAAGACGGAAGCATTGTAAAGTTGAAACTACGAGAAGGGTTATCCAAGATAAACCAGTCAGCTGTACCAACATTTTGTCCGTTTAATAGAGTGCGGTTTTTAGTTGGATCTGAACCTCGAACAGTAATCTTTTCACCTTCACCAAACTCACGGCTAACCCCTACACCAGTAATACGAGATAGAGATTCCGCAACGTTTTTATCCGGAAACTTACCAATATCTTCTGCTGTTATCGAATCAACAACAGCGTTTGCGAATCTTTTGTTATTAATGTCCGCCTTACTGGAAGCGCGAATACCACGAACTTCAATGACTTCTACGTTTTCTTGTACTTGATTTTGGCTTTGACTTTCTTCTGCAACTACAACGCCTGAAAAGCCCGCACCTAGTGCGATGCTGACGTTAACTGCAAGTAAGCTTTTTTTGAAATTATTAGCTAACACAGGATTCCCCTTGAATCATTTTGTTGGTTTTTTAAATCACTTCTGCCCAGTGATGATGACAACGCTGTCATCTAATAACAAACCATACACCCTAAATTACATATTCGCTACAATTTTTTTGGCCTGTTATTCAAAAAATATTCATATAGATATATATCTTATTGATAAATATAAATTTAAATATGACCAAGATATGGTTTGTTACAAAAACGATTGGAGAATAGCACAAAAAATTTTGCTGCTGTAGGGTTTTAAGATGGAATTGTCTCAATAAAGGGACATTTTAATAATCTGAATACACACAAGGGGATGTGTATTCAATTCCCTCATCAAGCTTGGGCAGAAGCTAAAGATGAGAATCAATATCAATGACAACGCTGTCATTATAGATTTATCTGTAAGTACTGTCTAGTTCTTTTAAGAGAATTTTTTATGACAAAGGCTTATAAAATCTACGATTAGCGAGTTAGCTATCACTATCTTTTGCACAAATTTGAATACCCTATTACGGGACTTATTGATTTTCTAATGATCGTATATTGAATCAGTAAAATTTATTGCTTTTATTCGTAAGAAGTAAGAAGTAAGA
>NZ_MBQA01000191.1:0-3792 GCF_001709235.1 Pseudoalteromonas sp. BMB | reverse complement strand
AAAAAGTACATAACAAAGATGTGTTATTTAAACTTACGAATACAGTGAAAAGCACTGGCGTTCAAGTTGCTCAGCAGCAGATTAATGAGGGTAAGGAAAAGACTATCGCCTTACCAACTAACTTATTTGAAGATATCTCAGGAGACGGGTTTACCCTCTCTGTGACTACAGATAACGGTTTACCATTCACATATAATGCAGCAACAAACTCCATCACACTAAAGCCAACCTACGATAGTCAGGGTATGCATACTTTATTAGTTAGAGCAACTTCTAAATCAAAACTTGGGGGTTACGCATTAGCTACTATTAAAGTTTTTGTGGTGGATAACAAAGCACCGATAAATAACTTACCTGATAGATTAAATGTTACAGAGGGAGATAAAGCGTTAGATTTAAAAGATTTCTTTATTGACCCAGAGGGAGATGCTATTCAATTTGCATTCACTCGTTTGGATGGATTACAAAGTAAAGGGTCAAAAATTGCCTCCTTTTTTGTCGATCACTTTTCTTATCAGCCTACTTTCGATTATTTAAGTGCTGGAACGTATCAAATTATGGGCACGTTTACAGATAATCACTCCGAAGTGAAGGAATTCAGTTTTGAATTGGTGATTGAAAATCGAAATGCGAAAAGCACACCTAAAAGAAACATAGGTGATATTGAATTCAGCCCAGGTGAGCTTATTTCAAACAAGCCAGGCTTTGATGTAAACATCATTCAAGACGCGGTGTATAACCTGGATAATGATCAACTCAGATACAGTTTGGTCTATGAGTCGGATTTGGCTAAGCTGCAGCTCAATGTTGATCCACAACCGGACTATTATCATAGCCATAACGACATTCAGGCTATGATAAATAGCGGAGAAGTTAGAAATGTAGCCGAAGAACTAGGAATGGTTTTGGACCCTAACACAGGTGTCTTATCGGGCCGCATAAGTGCTAATGTCGATCAAGCGTTTCATAACTTAGTGTATATAGTTCATGAATCGGGAGGCCCTCAACCGTTTCATGCAGGATTCTCTGTCATTGTAAACGGTGTTATGAATTTTACAGCTAATGAAGGAGAGCATAAGACAATCGAACTGAATGGAGATCTATTCGGTTTAAGAGCGTTAGCTGAAATAAAATTAGAACAAAACCCGCCATTTGTCAGTTTACAGGGACGCAATCAACTTGTGATCCAGCCAGGACATCGAGATGCTGGTCAATATGAACTTGTGATAACGGCGACAGAAGATCGTTTTGATGACTTAGACAGCGCTGGGGCTGGTGTAGGTTTCCCCCGAACTAGAACACACAAAGTTTTATTGGTAGTGGCGCAAACCAACGTTGCTCCCGATAAATCATCCGCAGTGATGAATTACTCTGTTGCAGACAAAAATGCGTGGTCACTCAATGTGAGTAATTTATTCTCGGATGCTGACGGCGATACACTATCGTATACATCAATAAACAAGCCGAACTGGCTAAATTGGGACTCAGCCACAGGTTTATTGACAAAGAGCGCCAATAAAGTTGCGTCTGGGCGATATAATATTACAGTAAGGGCCACAGATCCGCATGGTTTGTGGAAAGATGTTACGATTACTTTAGAAGTTACTGATACTAATAGAGCACCCGTTGGCAATAACTATGTACGTTCAGATTCAGTAAAAGAAAATGAATCAATACGAGTCGATTATCGAGGATACTTTTCAGATCCAGATGGAGACACGCTTGACTATTCATTGAGCTATCAAAGTGGCTCAGGCAGTTATTTTGGCTCTCCAGCTAAATATGGATTACCTTCAGGTCTTTCTTTTTCAAATGGAGTTGTACAAGGTACACCGAGTTGGGGCAGTGATGGGCATTATATCGTTACTGTTATAGCCTCAGATGGTCGTCTTCAGACTGAAAAAGCATTTTTTATCACTGTTGAGCCGGGAAAAGTTAATTCGGCTCCGATTAAATCGCCAAGCGCAAATGTCAACCAAACTGTTGCTGAAAAAAACGTATGGTCTTTCAATGTAAAGAATCTTTTCTTGGAACCCGATGGCGATGTTTTAACCTATCAAATAATAGATAAACCAAACTGGCTTACATGGAACAATGGCTCAAATACATTGAGCAAAAGTACAACGGCTGGAGTGGCAGGAGATTATGACATCGTTGTTCGGGCATCGGACCCAGAAGGTCTGTATGTTGATGTGAACTTAACATTGAAAGTGACGAGTACGAATAGAGCCCCTACATCACGAGGGGCACGTTTCGACGTAGTTAGTGAGGGCGAACAGCTCTCCATTGATTATCGTGGCTTATTTTCAGATCCAGATGGAGACCAATTAACATATACCGCTAGAACACTTCTTGTTGGCGATCGTTCAGACTCATATTTTAATTTGCCGAGTGGATTATCATTAAGCAATGGTGTGCTTGTTGGTAGGCCAAGTGAAAGTACAGCAGGGAAAACTTATAGTATTACAATAACAGCATCGGACGGGCAATATAGCGCAAGTAGCACGGTGTCATTAAGGGTTCAAGGAAGTGGCAGCACTATAGGAACCCCTGTTACACCAGGAGGAAATGACTTTTCGTCATTTGGCAGTTCAGAATTTAATGAATTACGAGCGGCAAGAAGCTTTTCATTTGAATCATTAAGCATGCCTGAGGTTAAGGAACCACAGATACAATTTGCCTCGGCTGAGACCACAACGCGGGAAATCGGCACAGCACCGGTCACTAAAACAGCTGCCAGTGGCGCGACATCTGATACCGGAGTAAAAGAGTATTGGTTTACCTATGATAACAATAACCGAGTAGAAATAGACGGTGGGTCGTTAATCAATGGCAATATAGGTATTGCACAGCAAGGACAGTACATCCAATACAATGATGTAGGGCAACAAGTATTAAAAATCTCAGGTAAATCAAATCAGGCCCAGCAATATATTTACAATAGCTGGGGAGAGCTGGCGCAAGTAGATAACTTCTTAAATAAGGATGATCAAAACCTTTACAGTATTCGAAGCAGCCTAGCGAATAATGCAAGTCATTCAGATTGGCGTCATGGCAGCCAGTTTGAATATGATGCAATGGGTCGAGTGACAGAAAAGCGTGATTATTATGGTATCAACAGTTCAGCCTATGTTGATATTGAAGAGCGCTTTGGAGAGCGGGAGAGCATTCTCGTCAACTACGCAGGTTCATTAAAGCAAGTCAGCAATACACAATATAATGGTGCGGGTGAAGTTGTTCGTATAGAAGAGCGAGGTTTAAATAACGAGGTTACGCATTACTTGGAAGATTTCTCAAATTCAGGGCACCCAGGTAGTACGATTTATACATCTACGGCATGGAATTTCTCTAATTTTAAGCTGGAGTCTGTGACTAGGAATTATAAATACGATGTAGCAGGGCGTTTGGATACCTACCAGTATCAACAATTGAGCGATTTACCAAAAGGGGTAAGTGAGCTACAACACAACTTTAGTAAGGAATACGAGGAGCGGACGCAATATTTGGAGTCGGCAACCTTTGGTACAGGGGCAAGGGAGCATAAAGACAGTCAACACCTACAGGATGCAGTAACTCGAACACACTTTGATGTGAATGGCAACAAGACGCGAATAGAAGAAGAGATTACGGATACGCGATACAAAGGTGATAAGAAGGTCAATGCACGATATATGCGTTATGACACGGAAGGGAATTTGCTGTCGAAAGTAACAGGTAAACAAACCCGGGTGTTGACAGACGCTGATAGAAATACGAGTCGTAGCTACTATGATCGAGATTCAGGCAGACGAG
>NZ_MBQA01000190.1:0-42544 GCF_001709235.1 Pseudoalteromonas sp. BMB | reverse complement strand
GGCGAATTTATGCACCAATAGCTGGCTATTGGAAGTGAATTCAACGCAGTTAGCGCTAAAACTGGCTGCTAGAAAGGCATTAATTATCCGAAGCTCAGGTTATTTACGTGCTTTGTATTTTAAAGCTGAAAAAGAGTAGAGAGTTTTCTACTCTTTTTAGTCAGATTATGGGATCTGACAAGTGTGCTCACGGCAAGAGTGGTTACGACCTGTCCAACAATCGCCATAGCGATCTGTTAATAGAGAGCCTGCTGGAGAATTAGCCTGAACATCACCGCCAGCAATTTGAGGTGTCATATTTGCTGGAATAGATTTGCTGTCATTTGAGAGTGCCTTTATGCACTTTTTGTTTAGTGTCAATTTCATTCGTTTTTCCTTACTTATGTTGGTTAATAGCAGTCCTTCATTTCAATCCTTTTGCTACACGCATTGAGCGCGTGTGTACAAAAGTTAAGCTAGTTCCAGTTTAAATAAATGTCAATACTTTGTTTTTTTGATACCAATCCGTATATCAAAGTTTGAGTTTGACCAAACAAAAGGTTAACTTACCTATGGTGAGTACAGACATTACAATTAAAAGTTTAAACAAGGATAAGTATGCTAAAGGCGTTAGATTTAGAAAAAAAAGAACAAATCCTGTCTATAGTGGAAAAGCTAGCCAAGCAGGTTGAATCAAATCTTGAAGCTGTTAACAGTAACGGTTTGCTTAGTGGTTTAGCTGGGCATTTATTGTTTTTATTTCGAGCTGCAAACTTTAATGATGCTTGGGTCGATGAGGAAAAATTTCATCTGGCGCTAGATAAGCTCCAAAATGAATTGGCAGAGCAAACCCCTGAGTTGAGTTCAGGGCTAGCTGGACAAGCTTGGGTGCTTGAGTATTTAAATCAGTATGACGACGAAGAGTATGATCCTGAGCTGCTGGAGGAGATAGATAGCTTCTTTGCCTCCGCACTCGACTTTTCTCCTTGGACTGGAGAAATTGAAATGGTGTTAGGCCTTGCTGGGTATTCCCCCTATATCTCACGTCGTGCAAAGAAGACTCAACAAAGTACTTTATTTGATCGTCTTGTTACGGGATATGAGTCGGTTGCGGTAGAACTAGATGGTCAGCAGGTTGCCTGGCCTCAGCCTAAGCAATCGGTATATCGATTCGATAAAGAAGATACCGAAAGTCATGAATTTAATTTAGGTCTGGCACATGGTGTCCCTGGCATTATCGCCGCTCTTATTCCCGCACTTCAAGACGAAAAAGTAAAGCTGCGAGCGCAAAAACTGGTTGTTGCGGGCTGTGATTGGCTACTTGAACAGCAGAGTCACGCAGCTGATAGGCGCGCTTGTTTTGGCTCATGTGTAGGAGACGAAAACCACTCTCGGTTAGGTTGGTGCTATGGTGACTTAACGATTGCGTTAACACTTGCTAGAGCCGGGCATGCGCTAGACAAGCCTAGCTATGTTGAACAGGCACTGGAAATCGCGTTGTTTAACGTCGATAGAGACGCAAAACAAGGCTATATTAACGATGCCGGACTTTGTCATGGTTTTTTTGGGTTAGTAACCATTTATCAACTACTCAACCAAGTTATGCCTCATCCTAAGTTACAGCAAGCTGCCTTAACCTGGCTAGATTATGGATTAAATCAGTATCAAGAGCGTGGATTAGAGGCCTTGTATTCATATAACGGTCTGGAAAAGGCACACAGGGAAGATTATAGCTTTTTAATGGGTTATTCAGGTATTGGCCTTGCTTTAATTGGTGTGCTGGATGACAACCTAGATTGGGTTGATTGTTTGCTAATGAGCTAAGGAGTAACTATGCCAGCTAAAATAACAACAGACTCCTTTTTTGTTCTACGAACACCAAAACTGCCGATTGAAACCTTGTTCAATCAGCAAGATAGTAATGCGATGTTAAGTGCTTGGCTTGCCACACCTGGAGTTATAGAAGCCTTGTACGTTGCTAGTCCGTCTCTATTAGAGCGATTGGAACAGTGGCGTGAAAAGCCGAACTCCAAGCAGGGGAAAAAAGTTGCATTAGCGCTATTGCGATACCTCATTCGAATGTCTTCACGACCTACACCCTTTGGTCTTTTTTCTGGTGTCCATACGGGGACGATTGGCTCAGAAACTCGTCTTGTGAGTGATAGCGCAGAGCATGATTCCCGCAAAACTCGACTAGATATGTTTCTGTTGTCTGCAATTCGCTCTCATTTAGCTGAAACTGAAGCAAAATCAGATAATTTGTCTTATTTACCTAATCCATCTCATTACTTTATAGCAGATCAGTGCCGCTACATTGAGACTTACCTTTCTGATGACACCATGCAATATCGCCTGAGTGCCGTTGATAGTGATGAATACTTCATCACTATGCTAGAACTGGCGAAACAGAAGCTAAGTTTTTCTCAGCTCATTGAGCAATTTTGTCTGCGCTATAGTGAAGCAGAATATGAGGAAGTTAGTACATACCTTGAAGAACTCATCAGTGAAGGGGTATTAATTCCCGATATTCCGCTACCACTTACCGGTGAAAGTCCCGACATTGCATTGATAAAAGCGTTGAAAAACGTTGCGCCTGTAGAAGTTTACGCCAAGTTGGAGCAAGCGATCCATGACCTTGCGGTGATGGATAACGCGGGAGAGGCGAAGCCTGAGCAATACCAAGCCATTTTTAAATACCTTTCTGAGCTACCAGTTAAAGTTCAAGAAAACAAACTTTTCCAATCAGATACTTACCGCGCTTTTTTACATTGTGAAATGTCACAGCAAGAAGTTGCAAGGGTGAATAAACAACTGCAATTGATTGCGAGCTTAAATCGCAGTGCTAAGCATAACCCACTTGAAAACTTTATTAATAAGTTCAACACGCGGTTTGAAGGTCAATTTGTACCTTTGGATATGGTGTTGGATGATGAGTCGGGTATTAGTGTCTCCACTGAAACTGGTTATGATGCCCCGCTAGTAGGTGGTTTACAGTTGGGTCGAGCGAGTAGCGGACAAGCTAGCGCCCCTGACTATACCGAACTGGATCACATTATTGAGCAGGCTGTGACATTGCCAAGTAATTTAGGCAAAAGCTGTGTGGTCCTGACCAGTAGCGAATTGAAGCAAAAAGTTAAGGATAAAGTAGAACTTAACTTGCCACGTTCAATGGCTGTGATGTTGAGTTTATTTGAGGACGAAAAGTCGAATCCTGTGTTCAAGTTCAATGGCTGTTATGGACCGTCGGCAGCTAATCTTTTGGGTCGTTTCTGCCACCTTGATGAGACATTAAAAGAATCGGTTATTCATCATTTAGAGCAAGAACATAGTCACAGTGAAGAGGTTATCTTCGCAGAAATTGTACATATGCCCGAGGGAAGGCCTGGTAACGTGATTGCGAGGCCACATTTACGGCAGTACGAAATCGTTTTCATGGCAGACAGTTCACTGGACCCTGAATACCAGATCCCGCCAAGTGATCTGTATGTTTGGGTCGAAAGCCAGCAGGTCAAACTCTGGAGTAAGCGACTAAATAAACGCATTATTCCGCGTTTGTCGAGTGCACATAACTTTTCTGCTCGAAGCTTGAGCGCTTATAAATTCCTTTGTATGTTGCAGCATCAAGAAAGTGAAACGCCCAAGTTTTCACTGCCTTCGAGCCTAAGAAACGCAACTTATGTGCCGCGTATCATGTTAGATAACCTGATTTTGCATGAGAAAACATGGCGTATTGAACGCAAAGAACTAGAAGCGTTATTAGTCAATCAACACATCGACGCAAATAAGCTTCAACAGCTCAAAGATAAGTATTTGTTAGATGATTGGGTCAGTTTTGCCGCAGGAGATAATGTTTTAACTTTGAACTTAAGCCAAAGTGCGATGGTAGAAGTGTTGCTGATGGAAACCAAAGGCCGCAATATGGTTGAGCTCTGCGAAGTATTGGCATCTCAACTGACGTCGCGTGTAACGGATGCACAAGGTCGTCATTACGCTAATGAAATCATTGTTCCTTTACTCAATGAGAATGCGGCTGCTCATACGCACTTTGCAGAAAAGCCACTAGAAAATATTACCGCCACACCAATCTCTCGGCGCTTCAGTGCGGGTTCCGAGTGGCTTAGCTTAAAAATATATTCAGGTAATACCATTGTTGAGCAGCTACTTTATGAGCAGTTATTGCCGCTTATTGAGGAAAATAGTGCATTGTTCGATAAGTGGTTCTTTATTCGCTATGGCGATCCGGATTGGCATCTACGCTTACGCTTCCAAGGCAAGCCAGCAGTGCTTTGTGGAGAGTTATTGCCAAAACTCAATCAGCTATTGTCACCTATGATAGAGAGCTCTCAGCTGCATAAAGTTGAATTAATGACTTATGAGCGAGAAGTCGAGCGCTACGGCGGTCCGCAATCGATGACTTTGATCGAAAGCTTGTTTATGTTTGACAGTGAGCTTATTGCGAAAAGTTGTCAGCTAGTTGAAGAATTCGGTGAAGATGTCCGTTGGCGTATCGCATTGGCTTGTACTAACCGTTTGCTGACGCTATTTGATTATGATGCGGAACAAAAGCTATCACTGATCTCTTCATTGCGCGCAGGGTTTGGTAAAGAATTCAATGAGAGTAGCGCGTTGAGAAAGCAGCTCGGTAATCGTTATCGCGATCACCAAACTCAGCTCGAAGATGACTTTACCAAGCTTAATATTGCGAGCTTAGCGCAATGTGATGAGACGCAACAAGCGATGTTGGCGCTGTTAGAGGCGTGGCAGAAGCAGGCAGAGCAAGTGGTGAAGGAGATTTTGACATTAGAAAAGTCAGGTTCACTTAATTTGAGTATACAATCATTACTCGGCTCTCTTTTGCATATGCATAACAACCGTATGTTTAAAGCTTATGGTCGAGAACAGGAATTTGTCATTCATGATATGTTGAGACGAAAGTACTTCTCTGAGTCTAAAGTTTCTTAGAGAATGAAAAAGGTTGGCTTGGTTGCCAACCTTTTTCATTTATGAGTTATGCTGACACTTTATTTTGCATTTTCTCACCAACAAGTTTTGGTAATACTCGCTCAATGAACTGTTGAAGTGGCTTAACGTGCGCTTCTACGTCAGTCCAGTCTGCTTCTAAGTCCTCAATAATATGATGAGTCTCTATTACTTCACCCTGATAGCAAAGTTCAATGATGGGGTGTAAGAATTTACTTAACTCCGCGTCAGTCGCGTTGTCTTTATGCACTCGAACCTGATTGAACGGGTCGCCTTCAATTGGTGCACCAAAGTCTAATGCTATCTGCAAATGATAGTGATCACCTAGATGAGCATGGAGGTACGGACTTGGCAGGTGCTTATAATATTGTGCCATACCGCTCTTTGATACCGTAACTGCATCCACCATGAAGCCATGTTGTTGCCATAGCGCGCTTGTCTCATTGATACGGTTCAGGATTGCACTGCCGATTGCTTCTGGCGTACCTAAGTGTTGGTCGCATGCAAGCGTAGTATCATGATGTTTTTGTTTTAGCATCTCGACTAAGGCGCGGCTATTGTATCTAAAGCCGTGAATAAAGCCTGAAGTCGACTTTCGATATTTGGTGGATTGTGTCAGCGTGCCGGCAAAATAAAGGCCTTTTACATTGATGGATTCAAAGCTGCAATCTAGAGATGGGAAACGGCCTTCAATCATGAGATCAGGTTTTGCACTATCGGCAAAAATACTGCTGTCCATGGCAAATCCAGTACAACAAATGATCTCGTCATACTCTATGGTTTCTTGCTCACCATTAGCATGAGCATAACTAAAGTGCACGATAAAACGGTTGTCTTGTTTCTCAATACGCTTAATGTCGGCGTCTAAGATAGCGTTTTGCGACTTCAGTTGATAAGTATCTAGAATATTGTTGTTTACTGCACGTAGGTCGCCAACATAGTGGGTCTTCCATGCCATATCTAAAGGATTTGGACTACAAACGTGAATTAGGCTGGTGGCAGGGATAAGGTGATCAGCCGTTTCGAAAGCTGAGTTTCCTTTACCGATAACAAGCACGCGTTTGTTTTCATATGGTGCCAAATCAATATTTAAGTCTGAGTATTGTGTAACTAGCTCTATTCCTTCGATCTTCGGAATATAAGGCTTAGGGACACCTGTGCTGACGATGACGCGGGCTGCTGTATATTGTTCATTATGAGTTGTGGTCACAACGAAGTGATCGGCAATCTTTTCGACAGACTTAACACGCTGGTTATAAGCAACATTTAGCTGATTTTGGTCAACATAATGGTTGAGGTATTTGACTAAGTTATCAGCACTTGGGAAAAAGTCGCGGTCAAAACTGGAAAAGTTGAGGCTGTAGTCATCAGTTAAAATGGAGTTCCAATCGTGTCTTAAGTTGAATTCAGGGTTTGTTGAGCCGGTAAATACTTTATTAATTGAAATTAGTTTCCGGTGAATTGGGAATGTTTCAAAAAAACATCCTGCGCGCTGACCTGACTCCAACATGAGGTAGGACAAGCCACTTTGTTTTAGGTGGTAAGCGGTTTGGACTCCTGCTGGGCCTGCGCCAATAATAAGATAATCAAGCATGTTCGTTGTTCCTTGTTGGTGTTGGTGCTGCAACAACTACTCTAGACAGGGTAACGTTCCCCGCTTTCCCTATTGCAGTTATGATATTAATTTGTTGTATAATTGTTGTTTTAAATTGTGTATTAATTGTGTATTTGCAATGTTTTTTTACCAACGGGAGGAGTGACAGGTTTACCTTAAGTACGCAACCTACGAATGAGGATTTATACTGAGTGAAACACAATCAACGGAAATAAAAATGATGAAAAAATTCGGGCTCGCCATATTGGTGGTATTCAGTACGCTATCTTGGGCTAATGAAAAATTAAATGAAGAACTCTCGGTGTTTACACCTTATCTTGGTACTTGGCAATCGGACTTTGATGTGCCTTCAGATAAACCAAAGATGCAGGATGTCAGTCACTGGGAGCGGGCTTTAAATGGCACAGCCATTCGTACCTTACATTCAATCAACGATGGCATGTACGGCGGAGAGTCATTAATTTTCTGGGATAAAAGTAAAAACAGTCTAGTGTTTTACTATTTTACAACGGCAGGATTTTACACCCAAGGAACGATGGAAGTCCTTAGTCAGACCGAGTTTGTAGCTTACGAAGACGTTATCAATAACAAAGATGGTATTACAAAGGTGAAATCAACCAGTAAGTTTGAGAATGGCCAATTTACGGTATCGACGCAATACTTGAAAAACGGCGAGTGGACAGAACCTGAGTCGCGCATTTATACAAAAAGCGACAAAAAAGTTAAATTTAAGTAAGCCTTATAGTGCCTCCTTCGAGGCACTAAACTGTGCTATTTACTCTCGATTAGTAAATATCAGGGCAAGTATGGCGACCACACGTATTGGCAACACAATGCGTTAGCCTGTCTTGGCTGAAACGAAGCGCGCCGCCTGCAACCTGTGGAGTCATTACGGCGGGTACAGTCTGCTTATCAGCTGATAGAGCTTTGATTTTCTTCTTGTTTAACGATAATTTCATTTTAGTATTCCTTCTAAATTATAGGCTCTGATTGAGCTCATTATATTGTAGTTATGTCATCTGATTTATTCTTTAATGAACAAAAAAGTAACACAGCAACCAAGCTAAAACATATTTATTACTTTTTCAACATTTTGCTATTGATTACATTTTCTCAACGTTCTTTTGCGCCTGATAATGGTGATAGAGATGCTAAGCACTAAGTAGGGCTTAGCATCATGTCGCTCTTATTCGTTATTTTTTCTCTAAACTCAAAGCTCGTCCTTTGCGACCGGAGCTTGGGTGCACCGCTCTAAGCGCCTGTACTTGATTAAGTGAGGCATTGAAGGGCACCCAGTTGCCGTTTTCAAGCTGTGCTTCGATAACAAAACCCGGAATGGCGGTAAAAGCGTCGAGCTTTGCTCCAGATTGCTGTTTTGCGGCGACGACGGGAATGCGAAATTCAATTCCGGCTTGTGCTAATTTAGGCAGTTCTTGATTGCCCAAAATAGCCACGAATCGTTGCCAATCAGCCTCACGTTGCGCTTGTAACTTAGCCGTAAAATGTCCGCTAGATTGGCTATATATACGACCGGCTTGGTACGGTAATTCCCACGCTGCATGGTGCCATGCACGCTCTGCAAGAGCCAATAGTCGTGGATAAAGCATGTATTCGGCTTGTGCATCACTGCGCAGCATTTCACTCCACAAGTGCCCTTGGAGCCCAGCAAACTGCACCCCTTTGTTTAGAGATGAGTCGCTGTCGTTGGCTATGTAGGCGTGGTTATTGGTATTTTTCCAGATCTCTGCATGTGCAGGAAGGTTGTCTGGCATAAATTCAAACATCTTTTTGCTTTCGATAGCACGGCTTGCCCAGTGATTACCACGCTCCTCTGGGTGAGATTGATATGGAAAGTCAAAGTAGGTTACATCAGGGCTAGACAAGACAACCTGCCAGCCCTGATTGGCGAAGCGATGCGCGACCGCGTGCCCGTTTTCGCTTAATGTCGCCCAAGCATTGCTCTGTACGTTTGTTGGCATATTCGCAGCACGTACATCACCTAAACCGTCGCTCCACCCTGCAACCTGTATTCCTTTTTTATCTAGTAACTTTGCGATCCGTTCAATGAAGTAACCGTTAAAGTTGGTAAAATCTTTCACGCTTGCCTGCAATTTTTTACAAGCCGGCGATTCTAGCCAAGCACCTGCGGTTTCATCTGCACCTATATGGTAAGTGTTGAGTGGTACACCTGCACGGTCATGCAGCACTTTTACTTCACTTAATACTTTGTCGATAAAGGTATAAGTGTTTGCAATACAGACATTTAGCGTGTTGTCGTTGTAATGCTGAATGGAGTTGTAACGCGTCTTGTCAGCAGCTTCTACTAATCGATATTGCTGTGCATCCTCAGGTGTGCCTTGTGCCATCAGCTTTTTATATCGCGCCTCCATGGCGATGATTGCAGCGCGTGAGTGACCTGGCATATCTAATGAGGGTAACACCTCGATATGATGCGCCTTGGCATAGCGCAGGATCTCAATATAATCCTCTGCAGAGTAAAAGCCATTCACTTGCGCGTTTTTATCATTCCCAGCGCCTAATTGCGGCAATAGGCAGCGAGTTTCGGTCAAATCAAAGCAGCGATAAGCGCCGACAGAGGTAAGTTCATCAAGACCATCGATGGCCAAGCGCCAGCCTTCATCATCCGCTAAATGAAGGTGCAGTTTATTTAGCTTATATGCCGCCATCTGTTCAATGGTTTGTAAAATAAAGGCTTTGGAGCGGAAGTTGCGGGCAACATCGACGTGTAAACCACGAAAGTCGTACCTTGGTGTATCAATAATATCCACCATGGGAATACTTAAGTCATTAATATCCAACAGTCCTGCAAGGCTTTGTAGCGCATAAAATGCAGCGGCGCTGTTATTGGCTTGGATTGAGATATTATTTTCGGCGACCGTCAGTTGATAATGTGGGCTTGATTGCTTATTTGGCTTTACAACGACATTAACTACAAGTCCATCCTTGGTGCTTTTTACCCCGAGGGTATTGAGTCGCTGTTGTGCCATGGCGATAGCATCAGCTGAAACGCCTGAAAGTTGCAGATTAATTCCGGCTGCTAGATTGAGTCGTTTATCGGACAGCACTGTCAGTTGTTTAGGTTTTGGTATCAGCCCAATTGCAGCATCAAGTGTTGGCTTCACTTGATGTTGATATAAGTATTCGCTGCCCATCCACGGCGTGTCATCTTTACTGCTGGTTTGCAGCTGGTTGAGCGTATCAAATGGCGTCAGATAAGGTTGTAGCTCAAGTCCTGTGTCGTTATCGCGCTGGGTTTGCGTGCTTTTGATCACTTGTGGGGTGAGCTTAAGCTGCGCGTCCGTTACAACATAATTTGGCATAAATTCTGAGCGTGTAACCTGAGAGTCCTTGGTATAAAAGCGCACGGTAGTGGGAGCACTTGAAAACCCACTAAACCCTGCTGCAGGCGTGATTTTGTGAATATCACCATTGATATGGGTGATGGCAAAGTTATCGCCCTCAACATGGTAAATCGGCATCAGTTGGCTAAAAAAGATAGCAAAGTCATTATTTGCCTTGGTATTTTCTTTAGCTACGCTAAAACTCAGCTCTGAGTAATAGCACTTATGTTGTGCCTTGGGGCAGGTGCTTGGCTTGCTATCAAGCAAGGTGTACTTTACATCAAGATTTTGGCCCAACCAGTTTACAGCGGTTTGGTCGAGCGCATAAAGGGGTGACGACACCCCAAAAAGTAGGGCCATAAGCCGATTAAACTTCATTGGCTAGTTCCTTGTTATCATGGTTAATTTTATTGTGTTGAAACAATCCGTATGCCCCTAAAAGTGGCGCGTGATTTAAGGTGCTTGGAATGACACGAACGGATTGATATAAAGCATTGCCAAGCAACTGCTGCATCTTGGCTTCAAGTGCAGCGTTAAAATAGTCATATGAATGCGTCACGGAGCCGCCAAGTACAATGACATCTGGATTCAGCACCATGACTACTTGCGCGAGTGCATGACCAACGTGACTGCCAAAAGTCTCAAATTGTTGTAGTGCAAATGGGTCGCCACTGCGTGCTTGTTCGGCCAACCACCTCCCTTCAATTCCTTGTCGCCCAAAGAACTGTCCTGACGCATAATCTTCAATAATTCCATCAAGATAGCTTAAGTTGCCTAGCTCTCCTGCAGCACTATGGTTACCCGTATATAAATTACCGTTAAACACAAAACCGGCACCAATGCCTGTGCCAAGGCATACGCCAATTAGGTTGTTGGCATGGTAGCCACCATATAAGTATTCACCAAATGCAAAGCAGTTTGCGTCATTATGGACAACAACGGGCAAAGAAAAGTGCTGTTCTAACAATCCCTTCAGAGGCACATTTTGCCAATGAGGAATATTTTGTGTTGTCAGCACGGTGCCGCTGCACACATCCAGTGTGCTTGGTACGCCAATCGCAATACCGGTTGTTTCGGCTGTTAGGTTTTCTTCGATTAAACGGATAACAAAGGCATTAACTTGGTCTAAGTTGGCCTGACTAGGCACCGCATACTGGCGTACCTGCTCGACCTGAGTGTGCGCAACCGAAGCCACAAGCGCTTTGGTGCCTCCCAAGTCAATACATAACAAAGAGTGATTCATCGTAATTTAACTATTTTCATTTAGAGGTTGAGACAGCGTCTTTTGACTATTGCCAAAAGTTTTATTTTTAATCAAAGGATTAGCCCATACACCAACACTCAGAATATAGCTAAGTGGCAGTAGTAACAGCAGGGCTGCAAGTTGTAAGTTGTTACTCAATTCAGCCGCAAAACCTATGATGGGAGACATAAAAGCACCGCCAATGATCCCGGTACATAAAATCCCTGTGATTGCGCCATGGCCGGTTTTGAATGAATTTAATGCCAGAGCAAAGATGACCGACCACATAATGGAGAGGAAAAATCCCACAATTGGAAAAGCAATAAGCGCCACCGTAGTGCCACCGAATAACGCACTTAGGAGCGCGATAGCGGCGCCAGAGCTGAATAAAATCAAAAGCTTTTGCGCATCAATGAGTTTAAGTAGTGCCAGTCCAAGTAAACAGCCTAAGGTTAGGCATAACCAGAATTCGCTCACCACTTTTGCGCCTTCGGTGGCTGGGTCTAGGCCATGATATTGCTGCAAAAACACGGAAATGAGGTTAGCGACGCCTTGTTCTAGCGCAACATAAGCGGCGATGGCGGCAAAAAATTTCAATACGGTTCTATCTTTAAAAAAACCGATACTTTGTGACCAGCTCAGCTGCTGCTTTTTCTGCTCCGGTACCGCGTTAAATGGCGTAAATTGCGAGAGTAATAGCATCACGACGCTTAGGATAGCGAATACCGCATAGATACTTAGCCAGGTTTTATCTGCTGGGATAGCACCAGACAGCGCTCCGCCAAATCCCTCTGCGGTGGTGACTTGAGACTGTAGTTTGCTATAAACCAGAGGCGCGAGTGTTGCGGCAGCACCAAACATCAACTGCGCAAACACCGAAAGCACGGCAAAGTGTTCTGAACCACCGCTAGCGCGTAATAGTGGATTGATAGCCACTTGCAGTAGTGCCATGGCACAGCCGAGCATAAACAACGCTACCATGGCAATGGCAAACGTTGGCATTAGCACAAAGGTCGTTGCGCCAATTGCTGCAAGGGTAAATGCGAGCTGCATAACGGTTTTTTCTCCAAAGCGCTGAACTAGCAGTCCCGCCGGAATAGACATCACCCCATAAGCGATAAAAAAGGCGAACGGGAAAAACCCCGCAAGCGTTAGACCTATGCTGTAACTTTCTATTAATGCTGGAAAAATCGCGCCTAAAATATTGGTGATAAAGGACACCGTAAAAAAGGTTGCCAATACTAAGGCAATCACTAGGTAGCTTTTTTTCATGTTGTATTTCCACCTTCATTAGAGAGCGGGTGATGGCGTGGCGATCTCGCTTGTGGGCAGACAAACAAAAAGATCAAGGGGAATCTCACCACCACCCGCAATTGGGTTATGCACGAAACGCTTGTGCTCGCTGTAATTGTTCCAGTGCAGTTGTATGGGCAGTAAAATGCTCATCACTAAGCTTCGTTAGATAGGCCTTGGCCGCCTGTTCGATATGCTGTGGTGCTTGATCAAAGGGCATTTGGCAGGTGCTATCGCGATGATCCATGCCGCCAAGTAAGCAATACCAACTGGGACGAATATAGGGTGAGTGCATCCTGTGTTGGTTGAGCCAAGCGTCAAAATCACCACCGCTACGCCAGTGTGTGAGCAGCTCATCGAGCTCGTTTAAGCTCAGTGCTGCGATTTTCGCATCTTGCCAATACGGTGAATCTGCGCGCTTGCTGGTGGCGTAATGTGCCAGTACATACTCTTTAATACCGAGCACCAGCTCTGACAGTTGTTGATTGATGGCTTGTACCTCGAGCTGTTGCGAAAGCAGCCTATTCAATAACTCAATGCTATAACCTGTGACCATCAGCGCGGTGGCTTCGAGTGGTTCAATAAAGCTCTGCGCGAGGCCAATAGCAAATACATTGCCTTCAATACTGCGCGCCATCATGCCCACTTTCATGGTGAGATGTTTGGCTTGTCCTTTATCGAGTTGCGCGGTTTGACGCAGTTGAGCCTCAGCCTCTTCGGGAGTGGTATGTGCGCTGCTGTACACGTAACCATGTCCGGTTCTGCCTTGTAGCGGGATCTGCCAGCGCCAGCCGCACGGCATCGCGATAGCAGAAGTGCTTGAAGGTAGCGGGTTTATTTTAGCGCCAGCAATCGCGACAGCTGAGTCATTGAGTAACTGATCTGCAAAGGAAATAAAGGGCACTTCTAGCGTTTTCTCTATCAGCAGGGCGTTAAACCCTGAGGCATCGACGTAAAAATCGCTTTTCACCTGCTCACCCGACTCAAGTGTCAGTGCAATAATTTCTTTGGCATGATGCTGTACGCTACTCACCGTACTTTGAATATGCTTTACGCCTCGCGCTAGGCTAAATGCCCTTAGCCAATCCGCAAGTTTTTGCGCATCAAAGTGATAGCCGTATTCAAGCACCCTTGGTAATGGACGCTGTGGCAGAGGTGCTTGTTGCTTGTCGGCCAGTACTGCGGCTAAGAAGTAATGTTCGGGTTTATCTATATATTCGCTACCACGACGTCTGGCATTGGCGTTGACAAAGTAGACTTCCGCTGTTTTTGCATCCATTTCAGAGAAGAAGGGATGGAAATAGCTGCCATTGTCGCCATTCCAGTTATCAAAATAGATCCCGGTTTTATAGCTTGCTTGGCATGCGGGCATCCAATCGCGTTCTTTCACACCAAGGCTTTGCATAAAAAGCTGCAAATGTGGCGTTGAGCCTTCGCCAACGCCAATTCTGCCAATACTCGATGACTCAATCACCGTGACCGATAAATTGGGTTGATGCTTAGCAAGGTAGGCTGCGCACATCCAACCTGCGGTACCGCCACCAAGGATGGTGAGTGACTGTATTGTTTTCATAGGCAAATGACCCCAGCCGCAAGCGACTGGGGCTCCGAGGTTAGAACTTATAGCTGACGCCAAGGTAATAACGCGTACCAAATTCAATGGTGTTCTGCGTTAAGTTGTAGTTGGTGTCGTAAGATTGAATAACCTCATTGGTCAGGTTTACACCCTCTAAGCTGACATCCAGATTTTCCATTGCATGCCACACCAAAGATGCATCCCATTGTTGGTAGCTATCGTTGCGCACCGCTTGTGCTGCACCGACGCCTATCCATTCACTACGCCAGTTATAAGCGATACGTGCACTAAATTGCTCGTTTTCGAAAAATAGCGAGCCGTTGAATGAGTTTTCAGATACTCCCGGCACCATTTCTTTTGCATTATCTGGTGTGGTGGTTTCACTATCCACGTAGGTGTAGTTAGTAATAAAGCCGAAGCCATTATCAAAGCTATGTTGAAGCTGCAGTTCTATCCCTGTTACGTCACCGTCTCCGTTACTACGTGGGCGTGTGACTCGGCATTGATCATACTTAGAAGGGTCGGTACCGCATCCGTCTACATATTCAATCGCTTCGGTAGAAAAGACAACGTTGTCAATTTTCTTCACAAAAACGGCTGCTGAGAGCAAGGAAGCTTCGGTAAAGTAATATTCGACGCCAATATCTGCTTGATCTGCTTCATAAGGTTTAAGGTTCGGGTTACCACCGGTGGCAGAACCAAAGTTGGCATCAATCGCTAGACCTGGTTTTAAGTCGTTATAATTAACTCGAGACATAACGCTAGAGGCGGCCGCACGGATGATAATATCGTCGCTGTAGTCATATGCGAAGTTGATGCTCGGTAGCCAGTTGTCGTAGTCAACCGTTTCATCGAAGACCATGTTATCAACATAACCGCTGGACTGTTGTTCTGTATCCACATAGCGTAAGCCGATATTACCGCGGAAGTTTTCACCGCTGAATTCACTTTGCACATAGATAGCGAGCATATCTTCTTCGACATTGTAGGTTTTACCAAGGTCTTGCTGCTCAATTAGTTCACCCGCCTCATATTTGCCAGTGATAAAATCCCACCATTTATCTTCATCGAGCTTGGCGTATGAATTAAGAATATGTCCGCCCGTTTGCGAATGTAGATTGGTAAAAATACCATCACTCCAGTTAGCTAAACTATTACCATCAGGGACAAAACCAACAACATCCGCGGGGTTTCTTTGTATTGCGATACGTGCAAATTCGTTTTTATTAACTTTCACACCCGCTTTGATGTTCTTGAAGTAATCATGCTCTAGCATCCACTTGATATCGGCTTGCGCATAACTCACTTCATGCTCTTGAACCGTAGTTTGGAAGTTTGATTCCTGAGCAAATTTGAGCTGTGAGGCATCGGTTGGGTCTAGCGAATCAAACCAAATTTGATAAGGGCCGGATGCATCGTAAGTAAAGCCGCCATCAGTACTATTTTGACCGTTAGGGAAGGCTGGATCGCCAATTTTTCCACCCTCATCTGTTGCCGGGATCCACCAACTTGAGGAGCCAAACTGTGTACCACCATCAGAGGTTGAGCGACCAATAACACCGCTAATCTCGAAAGTTTCACCGACGTATTTACCACTGAAGTTTAAAGCATCGACTTCCATGTTTACGGCGTTACGAACAGTGGGGTTGTAGATAATGTTCGCGTAAGCTGGCAAAATGCGCGCACGCTGTGTACCGCCTGCAGCGTTGTTTTGTACATCAACAGCACCTGCACCACGGGCACTTACAGTAAGGAAGTTATGGTTTACATGTGGATTGTCAAACTCAAAGCGAAAGTAGTCTACCGCAAATTCGGTGTTATCGCTTGGTGCAAATTGCGCGGTAAGTTGCGCGCTGGTGCGCTCGCGCTCAGCTCTGAATGCTTGCGAGCCGATAGCCCAAGCGCCCACTGTAGATGCTTGTCCCGTGTCTTGATCCGCCGCAAAATATTCATAGTAGCCACCAATGGACTCAATAACGTGACGGCCTGAAGTCAGGTTCTCAATAGAGTATGCTGCGAGCACACCAAATTTTTCATCGTCACTTTTCCAGCTACCTAAAAATGAGCCACTTATATCATTTTCATCATACAAGGTAGAGCGGCCCATTTCTGCTGACACCATGTAAGTGTGTGCATCTAAGTCCAGTGGTTTACGCGTGACAAGATTCACTGTACCACCCAGCGCACCTTCTTCAAGGTTTGCTTCAGGCGTTTTGTAGACGTTAACTGCCGATACTTGCTCTGCTGATAACAGCTCCATGTTAAAAGTACGCGTCGATGGACCCAAATCATACCAATCGGTACTGGCGACCGATTGGCCATTTAATAAAATACGCGATTGCTCGGGCGCGGTACCACGGATAGTAACACCACTTACTTCACCATATTGGCGGTCGACTGTAACCCCAGAAATACGCTGTAGCGCATCACCAATGTTTTTGTCGGGAAACTTACCAATATCTTCCGAGGTGATAGCATCAACAATACCATCTGCAAAGCGCTTGGTGTTCATTGAAGCTTCAAGCGAGCGGCGAATGCCTCTTACTTCAATTACTTCGACATTTTCTTTTGCGCTTTGTTCTTCGGCTAATGCTGATGGTGCAGCGGTGAGTAAAAGGGGGGATAAGGTACTTGCTGTCACGATGGCGGCAAGTTTATTCAATTTAAATTGCTTCAACTTAGTTGTTTTCATTGTTCTGCCCATTGTTCCTATTTGTTGTTGGCAGAAGCTAGGGTATCGCCTTGAGTGTTTTTTAAGCGGTATATTTCTATCTACTAATGATACTTTTCACGCTTAAATGAGCGTAATTTGACAAAAATACTTCACTGCACTTCAGGCTGTCGCTATATTTCGATAGATTAATATTGTTTGGTGATTGAATTTGCATGGTGTGCAACTAGGTGTAACGAGCAGTTGTTTTAAAATTTATAACATGCCGATTTTAAATAAGTTTATTAATGTAAAAGGAAATTGCTATGCGAGCGATGTACGAGAAAGTACTACCATCTCCCGGGTGCTCATGGCGTTATTGCCTGTATCAATTGCCCGAAATTCCCTTTAATTGGCACTATCATCCGGAATATGAGATCTGTTTGACGCTCAACAGTGTCGGTGTATGTCATGTGGGTGATCATATCGCCCCTTACGAAGACTTAGATTTGGTGATCCTAGGTCCTGACTTACCACATACTTGGCAGTCAAAGCCGAATCCGGATCACTCCGCTCATGTTGTCCATGTTGCACAAATACCCGCACACTGGTTGGAGTCTTTAGTGGCTCAGCATCCTGAATTACATGGCTTATCTGAATTGTTAAATGCAGCGCGCCGTGGCGTCAAATTTCCTGTGGAAGTCGCAAGGCAAGCGAAAAAGTGGTTTGAGCAAATCGCGGATGCCGAGCCGTTAATGCGCTTTGTGCTTTTGCTCGAAATGTTAACGCGGATGACGACATCGAACTATCAACATTTAGCCAGTAGCGGCTTTCGCTTTGACGCCCGCCATGATCCCGCGAAAGACAAGTTCGACCGGGTTATTGCCTATATATATGACAATTACACCGACAAATTAAGCGCCGATGAGCTTGCACAGCAAGTGCACATGAGCACTAATCACTTTCATCGTTTCTTTAAAAAGCGCACGGAGCGTACTGTGACGGAATTTATCAATCAGCTGCGTATTGCCAAGGCCTGTAAACTATTAATTAGCTCCGCCTCTCCCATTGGTGTGATATCGGATCAATGTGGTTTTAATAATATTTCTAATTTTAATCGTCGTTTTCAAGCGTTGAAGGCGTGTACGCCCAGTGAGTTTCGTGCACGGCTGCACCAAAAAGCATTGTATTGAGTTGGACGTGAGCCTGTTTATTGTGCTTTTTAATCAAAACTTCAATTCAAACCGTGAATATTTCGTAATGCTATGATATTCATGCTTATTCCTAAATATTCAACTTGGTATTTATCAAGGAATTGCCAAGAATGTGCCGGGTCGCAACAACAATAAACGAGGATGACCGTGATGACACTAGGACACTTTATTAAACAGATCCGTACACAGAAAGGCTTAAGCCAACCCCAGTTAGCTGAGCAAATGTGTGTTGAGCAAAGCTATTTATCTAAACTAGAAAACGACAAATCCGTGCCTTCTAACGAGGTATTTAGAAAGTTACTAACGGCGCTGAATTTATCCTTAGATGAGTGTATGCAAACCCTTTCAACACAAGGGAAGCGTGAAGAATTAAGCCAAATTCCAGATATAGAGTACTGGTATAAGCAAGATCAACATTCAAAACAAAAGCAATATAAGCAACTTGCGATATTAGCTATTTTGCTAGTGTCTCTCGGTGTCGGGTTATTTTGGAGCGGTTATAAGCAGATATTTTTTAGTGAAAAACTGTTTGAATATGAATCTCAAGGTGTATTGCAAGCCGGTGAGCCTGTTGAGTTATATAGAAAATGGCGCGTATACCTAGTTCCTCATAATAAGAATGGTGACCGTGGATTTGTGGAGCAAGTTGAGCTTGCCATGGCGAAACGTTTAGATAAAAAAACGGTATTTTTCCCAGATTACAGGGGAAGCGCTTATACCGAATCGGTATCCGAGGGTAGAAGGCATTATCGTTTTCAAGGCCCTAAATTTAGTGAGCGAGCGGAAAATGCCTGGCTGCAATTTGTTGGCTTATTGTGTCTCTCCGCTGGGGTTATGCTAACTTTAGTAGGTAAGCGGTTAGTTAAACCTTAGATTATCAATATAGGTGTAAGATGCAAAAACGATTATTTTTTGGTATTGGCATGGACGACGACACTCGAGCGCATATTGGCCAATGGCTGGTGGATAGCGTGAGTGCCAGTAAAGCCAATACACAACCAAGTAATTGGCATCTTACACTGGCGTTTCTTGCTATGGTGGAGGAGTCACAAGTAGCCGAGCTTTGTGATTTTGCGAGTGCTCTATCGGTGCCTAAATTTACACTCACCTTTGGTGACTATGGCTACTGGCAGCACAATGGCATTTTTTACTTAAAGCCCGAACAAAAACCACAAGCTTTGCTTGATTTAGCCAATCCGCTGCGTGCTTTTGGGGAAAAATGCGACCTCTATCACAACCCGCATCCGTTCTCACCACATATCACACTATTTAGAAATTGTAAGCCAGAGCCGAGTGTTACGAAGCCCATTACGCCTTTCTCACTCACGGTAAAGAAATTTCATCTATATCACTCTCACCGCAATGAGCGTGGCTTGATCTACGACCCTATCGAGTCCTTTTTTCTGAGCTGAACTTTAGGACAGCCAGCGCTTTAGCTTTTTAACCAAAGTTTCGAACCAAGTCAGTTGATAGCGTTTGTATTTCTCGCACTTGAGGAATAGCTTTTTGGTGGCTTCGTTTCGTGCTGGGCTAATATGTAAGCGGCTACACTCTTTACTTGCGCTGTGCCAATCTTGTGCGCTGACGGCTTTAATCAAATTAGGAAAGGCCAAAAATAACTTACTGGTACCAAGGTTGTAAGCCATATCCAACAGCGCAATCTTAGCGGGGGTTGGTAATAGCTGATAAGGAATGCTGCCAGTTTCTTGCTTGGCAAGAAAATGAATGAGGTACTGTTCAAATTCTTTGATTTGCTCTATAAGACATTTTTTAGACGCTTTTGGTGGCAAGGTAAGCTCGGTATATTGCGCATACCAAGAAGCCTTGTAGCCGCTGGGTTTGCCCTTAATATTACGGAATTCATCGCGCTTTTGTTGCAAGGTGGCAGACCGTTTAGAGCGCCTATCCCGCATTGGTAACTGGCAAAATTGCTCAACACTTTGCATATGAAAACCAACACCAATCGTCGGATTGGCATTCACATCTAGGTACAAATGCAGTACCTCGCCCTCAAATTGCAATAGATGCTGTATTACTCGTTGATAGAATTTGTCGGTGTCGTTGAACAACTAGGTACCTCAGTGATCACTGCTTTTTCGTTCGTGGTATAGCACTGTTTTAGTATAGAACAGTAGCAGGCCTCTGCCTTAAAAACCGATTTATGGGCGTCGATTTTATCCCATAATCCACGATTAAAATTGCTTTTTGGCATGGTAAAAATGTTGAAAGTGTCGCCATCTGCCAGCAAAATCTTTTGTGGCGCACTGGAAACATACCAGCCAAACTTTTTTAGATAATTGATATTCGATTCTTCATTTTGAGCATCACTAAGCGCTGCTTGATAGGCGTTAAGGTTGCAACATGCATCCATAAGTTCGGTAACATCAAAATACGCTTCGCCATCCAATTCATACTTGATGTAATGAATGATTGCAGGGCCGGTCCCCGAATTGCGAATATCGACTCGAATAGTTGCTTGAGTGGAGTCTAAATCAAAGTTGCTATAGCTAAATTGAAGCCATGGCCAAGTTTCAGTTTTTAGCTGCTTTTCGGCTGCGGAAACTTGCTCCTGAGCAGCCTTTGCTTGCAGATAAGTGGCGTAAAACGACGCTGCGGAAATAAACATCGCACACAAAGCCAAAATGGTATTCATTTTGGAGCGAGAAAGTTTAAAGGAGCCCCTTGAGTGTCTTGAGTTGTGTGGCTGTAGCCGAGCAGGCTTTGCTGCCTGCGTTTCGGCTACATTTTCAGAGGGTAAGTTATTATTGTTATGTTCTGACATATTTATCCAACTGACACTACGGCTTAAGGCGACAGAAATACGAGTAACGTATCGCCAATTTTCAGTCTATCTGTCGATAGCTGGTTCCATTGCTTTAGCTTAGCGACACTGACATTAAATTGCTTAGCTATGCGCCATAAACTATCGCCGTGTTTTATCTTATAGTCCAGTTGTTTGTCAGCCAAAATGGGCAAAATTAGCTTTTTTCCTGCACGAATTCGGTCATTCTTTAATTGATTAAAGGCTTTTAACTCGGCGACGGTTAGCGAGTAGCGCTTTGCAATGGTGCTGAGAGAGTCTCCACGTCGGATAGTATAATGTTGCCATGTATCTGCAGGCATTTTTGGTAAGTGTGTGAGCATGGTTTGCCACTCTGACACGCGCGATGTGGGAATGACAATATGCTCAGGGCCGCCGAGTAATGCAGGAAAACGTGCATAGCCTGGATTTAATACCTCGACTTCTTTCCAGCCTTTGAGATCAGATAAAATGGCTTGTTGTTCGAGTTTAATAACGCTGATCAGCGATCGATTAGGGATCTTAGGAAACTTCATCAAGTCATGCTTTAACAACTGTGATGCCGCAAGTAGCTTTGGTACGTAGTGGCTGGTTTGACGTGGTAGCTTCAAATGGAAAAAGTCAGTTGGTTTACCTGCTTTTTTATTTCGTTCAATGGCCGCAAGCACTCTACCCTCACCTGTGTTATAGGCGGCAATGGCATGATACCAATCACCATCAAAACGTTTGTGGAGGTATTGCAAAAAGTCCAATGCGACGCGGGTCGAGTCTACGATATCTTGGCGACCGTCATACCAAGCGTTGATCTTGGCACCATAATGTTTTGCAATCAGCGGCGTTAGTTGCCACAAACCTGAAGCATGCTTGTGAGAATAGGCTTGGGTATTAAAGTCGCTTTCAATTAGCGGCATCAATGCCAGTTCTATTGGCATATCGCGCTTTTCGACTTCTTCTACTAAGTAATAAAGTAGCGGCGCTGCACGTTCACTGATGGTATCCATATAATTGGGATGCTTGAGGTACCAATCAATCCGTTGTTTTACACGCTTATCGTTGGAATCGGCAAAGCTGAGCTGATCTTTAATACGGAGCCATAAATCATCAGTTGCGAGCGGATCATATGGCGTTTTAACCGCCGTTTTAGCTTCGTCTTTGACTTTATTTTTCGGTGTGTTTACACCAGCTTGTACGGAGTTATCTGGCGTAGGTTCATTCTGTTGAGGTTGCTGTATTTGGCTACAGCCATTTAGCAGCAGGATTGCTGTAAGTAATGGAGTGATGAGGTTTTTCATAGAGCCTTTTTTATTATCCTTTTATTATGCAGTCCAATGAGGCATCTGAACCGCATAAGATTGTATATAAATTCGGTGCAAATGCAAAAATAGACACCTTACCTGTTGCGGCTGTGTAGTGTAGGGTGATGAAATGGATACAAAATGAACTTTAGCGTTACAGCATTTAGCATTGATTAATGGAATTAACGCAATAACACTCGGTTGCTTGATAATTGCGTATTGCTCACTTACTCAAGACGTAGTTGGTGCTTAAATTGTGTTTTATAGGTTCGCGAGAGCGTTAATACTTTCCCACTTTGCAATGCGATTTCACTGTCACCACTGGCGAGCGGTGTAATACTCACCACTTTAGACACATTAATAGCAAAAGAGCGATGAATACGCACGAAGCCAACGGGGTCTAAGCGCTGACATAACGTAGCAAGCGTTGAGCGCAGCGGATAAATGCGGCCATTTACATGTAGATTAACGTAATTTCCAGACGACTGTAACCACTCAACCTCTTCAACTTTAACGATAAATTCTTTACCAAGCTTACGTACCAATAAGTGATGAATAGGTTTGTGGAGTGTTTCATCTTCATCGCTTTCTTGTTTTATCGGAGATGCTTCACCAAGCATATGGGAGACACTAAATTGATAAGCTTTTATGAGTGCAATAAAGAACACTAAGCTCCATGCATCTTTTTGATATTCATAGATAAGTTCAAACCAAGAAAAGTGAAAGTTGTAATCTAGTTGCAAACTAAAATAAATCGTTTCACGTAATAACACCATGATGCCAACATGGCCAAAACAAAATAACAGTGAGGCAATAAAAAAGCTAAAAGCGACGTTAACAGGTTTATGCCACTGCCAAGGAAATGCGTTTAAATACCAAGATATGGCAGGAATTAAGGCTAAACTGGCAGCCGCACTGGTATATTCCCACACGAAAGGTTCCCACAGCGCAAAATCGAGCTGCGCATCTCGGTTGGCATCCATGATCAGAGTAATGGCATTCAAGGTGTTGTTAATCGCCAGAAAGAGGGCGAGTAATGCCATTGCCATCGAAGGGTGGTATTGCTGAATAAAGGTACGTGAAAACATCATGGTTTGAGTTTTTCTTTTACTCTAGCAACTGGATGCAAAGCGGTCACTTATTTTATCCCTCTATTCCACGGTTTATCCCTAGCTATTGTTATTTAAGCAAATTTAGTTTGGTTGTACGCTGTATTGGCGCACTGTAGGGGTAAGTTTATTTTCAAAAAGAAATACCATGGATCATTTAAATCGGCGAGTAGAGCTAGACTGGCTGCGTGTTATTGCATTTACGATACTCATCTTTTATCACACCGCCATGTTATATGTACCTAACTGGGGTTTTCACTACAAAAGTGCTTATACTTCGGTTTGGCTAGAATATCTGATGTTACTGATCTCACCATGGCGCATGTTGCTTATCTGGTTTATCTCGGGAGTTGCGCTTAGATATATTTTTGATAAACAAGGTGCATGCACAGCCATGCTCTTTCGCACTCCTTTGCTGTTGCTCCCGCTATTATTTGGCATATGGCTTGTTGTGCCCGTACAACTGTACGCAGAAATGCAGCAGAATGCTGGATTAACGCTTGGGTTTGTTGATTTTTACAAACAGTTTATTGATTTTAACAGCCCTTTATTCAGTCAGTATCAAAGCGGTATTTGGCCCCATGTTGACGTCAATCACTTGTGGTATTTGCGAGAATTATGGCGTTTTACTTTGCTCCTTGCTGTGTTGCATATCGTCTTTAATTCTAAGCTTCAAGTAATACTCCGGCATTTTATCACTTTGCGCTGGTCAACTTATCTACTAAGCGTGCTGGCTTTTGCAAGCTTACTTTGGGCTCAGCTAGCATTGGAAGGTGATAGCAAAAGAGAATTTCAGGGGGTTGTTTTTCTGCTCGCAGGTTATCTGCTTGCTATGCATAATCGGTTTTGGGTTTGGCTTGCTCGGCAAGGTAAAGTGCTACTGTGGGTTTGTGCAGTCAACGCTATGATTATTTTGCTTTTATATCATTTTTACTGGTTGCAGCAAGATACGCGCACAACCTTCATTACTTTGGGTGGGAGTCTTGTGTTGGTGTTGCAGCGCGTGTGTGCGGTGTTGTTGATATTGGCATTAGCAGCGCGTTATCTTAACCGCCCTCATCCGCTGCTTACGAGGCTCAATAAAGTGGTGTTTCCCATCTATCTCTGGCATCAAAGCGTGATTATTGCCTTGGCGCTCTGGCTGAGCCGTTATCAACTCGGTGGTGTGCCTGAGAGCCTGTTGGTGATCACAGGAACACTGCTATTTTCTGGATTGTTGTTTTGGCTGGTGCCAAAGCTGGGTTCCCTTGGGTTGATGGTGGGGTATCGTGCAGCTTTGCTGACAAACAATAAAATGCTTTGGGGGGTAGGGTGTTTGTTATTGTTGCCGCTGATCCTCCGGATTATTTAACCTGTGTACTGCGCCATTGTGCAATAAATACTCTACTCTTATTGCTAGGGTCAGTATGCCTCCGATGGAGGATACTTCACGGATAGCATCGCCACGAGCAAGGTGGTGAGCGAAAATAAGAAGAGGGAATCAAGCAAATGAAACCAATTTCTTCACCTCTGGCGGCAATTCAGCCACATTACGATGTACTTGTTATTGGTAGTGGTTATGGCGGTTCTATCGCTGCGTCACGCTTGGCGAGAGCCGGAAAATCAGTCTGCCTACTTGAGCGAGGGCGCGAGTTTTTAACGGGAGAATTTCCGGATACCGAGTTGGAGGCCGCTGGCGAGTTGCAGTTTAGTAGCCAAACAGGGCACAAAGGCTCTCATTTGGGATTATTTGATATTCATATGCACCGTGAACAGAATGTCGTCGTCGGTTGTGGTTTAGGTGGTACCTCTCTTATCAATGCCAATGTTGCTTTGCCTCCAGTAGATGCAGTACTGAGAGATCCTGTATGGCCAAAGGCTATTAGAGATGATGAGGATGGTTTGTTGGAAGAAGGATTCACTCTGGCTCGAGAGATGCTGAAGCCTGCCTTATACCCTGAACATTACCCAACTTTGAATAAACTGAAGGCTCACCAGCTGTCGGCAAATGCATTAGAAGCTCCCTTTAATAAAGTGCCAATCAATGTGTGTTTTGCGACGCCTGAAGATGGCATTAACCATGTGGGTGTTGAGCAGCAAGCATGTAATAACTGCGGAGACTGTGTGTCTGGCTGTAATTTTAATGCCAAAAACACCACTCGAATGAATTACTTACCGGATGCTTGGAATCATGGCGCAGAAATTTATTGCCAGGCCAGTGTGCGCTACTTGGAGAAAACCGACTCTGGTTGGCGGGTGTTTTACCAAGACATGGGAACCGGCGCAGAGTGCTTTTCTGCAGCCCCGTTATTTGTTGAGGCGGATCTTGTGATCTTGGCTGCAGGCACGCTGGGCAGTAATGAAATTTTATTGCGTAGCCAAAGTCGCGGTTTGGCTATCTCTTCGCAACTTGGTCAGCATTTTACTGGTAATGGCGATATGTTGGGTTTTGGCTATAACTGCGACAGCGAAATTGATGGTGTTGGGGTTGGTAATCTAGAGCCTGACGACAAAGCGCCTACAGGACCTTGTATCACTAGTGCAATCGATCTTCGTGAAGCGAGCGAACGCGCGCAACAAATGATTATTGAAGAGGGAAGTTTACCCGGCGCAATGGCGGGAGTATTGCCAACTGCGCTTGCAAGTGCTGCGGGTGTAGTTGGGCTCGATACGGATCATGGTTTTTATGACGCTTTGGAGGAGCAAGCGAGAGTATGGCAAAGCCAATGGCGAGGCGCTTATCATGGTGCGGTAAAACATACTCAGACCTACTTAGTAATGAGCCATGACGATAGCCAAGGTGTCATAACTTTAGAGCAAGACAAGTTGAACATCCGTTGGCCAGAGTTAGGAGCTCAGCCTAATTTTCATCATGCGAGTGAAAAGCTGCTTCAAGCGACAGCTGCGCTCGGTGGCACCTATGTTAAAAACCCAATTTGGTCACCGTGGTTGAATAATCGCTTGGTTACAGTTCATCCTTTAGGTGGCTGTCGGCTTGCTGAGACGGGTTCCGAAGGGGTGGTGAATCATAAAGGGCAAGTGTTTACGGGAGAGAGTGATGCCTGCTACGACTCGCTCTATGTGTCAGATGGTGCCATCATTCCAACGTCGCTTGCGGTCAATCCGCTGCTTACGATAAGTGCATTGACGGAGCGCTGCTGTGCACTTATCGCCAAGGACCGTGATTGGCAAATTGACTATCAATTGCCGTCAAGCCGCTCCCGTACCGCTGAACCGACTACAACAGGGTTGGCGTTTACAGAGCGCATGCAGGGCTATTTTAGCCGCGTGGTAGAGCCAAGCACTACCTCTTTACAAACCTACTTGGCTGCTTATCAGCAGGGTCAAGAAACAAACCAAACGCTATCGTTTGTATTGACGGTCACCTCGACGGATCTAGAGGTGATGTTGACCGACCCACAACATAAAGCGCATATTTCGGGTCGCGTTGAGTGTAATGTACTTTCTGATAAACCACTGACTGTTCGCAATGGTGAGTTTCGTCTGTTTGAGCGTCAGGCCTTTCCTCCAAATACTCGGAAGATGATCTATAAAATGAATTTAATGGCGGAGGATGGCAAGCAGTACTTCTTTAATGCCTTTAAGTTAATCAAAGACGACCCTCACTCTCTCGATCTTTGGGATGATACTACAACCTTATTTGTTGATATTCATGAAGGAGAAGATACTCAAGGGGCCGTATGTGGTCACGGTATTATGAAAATAGCGCCGATTGATTTTGTGACGCAGCTTGCCACTATTCGTGTAAGTCATGCCGAGAGTAAAGCGGCTCGCTTAAAAGCCATCGCGCGCTTTGGGCAATTTTTTGCGGGCACACTATATCAAAGTTACGGCAGTATTTTTTACCAAGAAAAAACGCACAGTGGTGAATTGGTGCGCAAAAAGCGGCCGCTAAGGGCTCCAACACCTGAAGTATACTTGTTTGATACAGCTGATCATGTGCAGCTATCGCTGACTCGTTATCGTGGCGGTGACAAGGGCCCGGTTATGTTAGTGCATGGGCTGGGAGTTGCTTCGAGTATCTTTTCCACCGACATGATTGATACCAACTTAGTCGAGTACCTAGTCGCTAACCAATATGACGTGTGGCTATTGGATTATCGAGTCAGTATTTTGTTGCCTGCTGCCGCAAAGCAATCAAATGGCGATCAGGTAGCGAAATACGATTACCCAGCCGCGGTGAACAAGATCCGAACCATCACGGGAGCAGATAGTATTCAGGCGGTGGTGCATTGTTATGGTGCTACGACTTTCTTTATGTCTATGCTTAGCGGCCTTTCAGGAGTTCGCAGTGTTGTTGCATCACAAATTGCGGCGGACGTGGTGGTGCCGATGGCAACGAAAATGAAGACAGGGTTACATCTCCCCTCATTTTTAGAGAGGCTGGGCGTAGACTCGCTAACGGCGCGAGTACCACAGCAGAGCAATGGGCTTGCCTCTTTGTATGATAAGGCGCTAGGCTTGTACGCGCTCGCTGAAGCACAGGGGCGATGCAACAATGACAGCTGCCATCGCGTGACCTTTATGTACGCCTCCTTATACCGTCATGATCAGTTAACCGATTTGCTGCATGAGCATATTGATGAACTATTTGCCGAAGCCAATATTCAAACCCTTGAGCACCTTGCTGCAATTTGTCGCGCAGGAAAACTGGTTGATGCAGATGGCAAGGACGTTTACATGCCACACATCAACCGATTAAACGTGCCGACGCTATTTATTAGCGGGGCAGATAACGAATGCTATTTACCTGAGAGCACGAAAAAAACCTATGAACGCCTTTGTCTTGCTTTTGGTGATGCTCAGTTTACGCGTAAGGTGATCCCCAATTACGCGCACATAGATTGTATCTTTGGGCGTCAGGCTGATGTAGATGTTTTTCCACATATTCTCAATCATTTAGAGCGATATTAGGGCCTGTTGACCTTTGCTGTTTGACTTTTGTTCTCCTGAGTGTGTTTTAGTTGCGACGCTCGACTTGCCGCCACATAGAATAACTATGCTACGCCGGCTCTGCCTTGTATAAATACCAATCAAACTGCTGCAAAAACAAACTTGAAAGATAAACAGGCCCTAGTCAGGACACTAAAGTCGGTAGGCGCGATTAGTATCGGCCTACCAACTACCACTGAGCGTGAACGCAAACTCAGGTGGTACACGTTCACGAATCGTTTCCACGGCGCTTACGCTATCTGCCCGTGAGGTGTTGTAGTACAAGCGTCGATATTTATATCTAGACGTGAGTGGCGAAGCTTCTAGATTAAGCTTAACTCGCTGGCTTACTTGAAGCTGCGCTTGTAAAGTCAATTGCAATGAGCTTGCTTCAATAAATTGCTCATCGGGGTAATATTCGCGATAACTATCCCCACTGGAAATCTCTGCGCTCCAAGAAAAGCGATTAAAGCTTTGTCGAAATTGCACGCTAGCCCTATGTGGAACAGTCCCGTTAATCGCACGTTTTCCTGTGAGCGCGTCACGGTATGATGCGTCTCGATAACTATAATCAAGATTGAGCTGACTGTTGTTGATCCAGCTTGATAAGTCTAGATTAACTGCACCATCTAGCCCCCAAAGCGCGGCATCCCCAGCATTTGCAACTATGCTTTCACCTCGATTATCTTGCTGATATTCATGCACATCTTTTTGCCACTGATAAAAAGGTTTAACGTTAAAACGCCATCTTTCACCTTCTTCAATATCAATTTGCAGCGCAAGTTCAGTGTACTGCATTGGCTCTATTTCTAGGTTGCCAAACTGTAAGCGGCCAAATCCTGCGTTGAGCTCTGGTAAAAAAAGTGAAAAATCGAGCTGTTCCACTTCATGTTTTAAGGTGGTCGTAAGCTGAATGTGTTTTGTTGCGTCATAATTTAATCGCACCAACGGCTTGACGATGAAATGTTGAATATCTTCACTTTTACTACTGTTGGTCGAAAGCGTAGCCTGCTCGGCTGCCAGTTTGCTGTATAACTGCCATTTTGGTGAAAGCGACCAAGTAAAAGCAGTAAAGGGCTCAATACTTAGCTCTTTTATCGTGCTGTGTAACTGCTCCTCTGGCAATATTGTGTTGGCATTTACGCGATTGATACTGGCCTCAAGACCGAACTCCGAGACAGCGTCGTTTACCATCAGGCGAATTACTCGTTCGTCAGTACGCTTATACTGTGTAAAGCTCGGTGTTGAAAGTTGCGCAGAGAGACCATCAAGCATGTGTAACTCATTCTTTTGTTTTGAGTAGTAGCCTGTAAGTTGTATGCTCCAGCGCTGACCTTGCCACTGCCTATCGATAGACATTTCGCTAGTGTTTGTTTTATCGCGCTCTTGCGAAAACGCAGATTCAACATCGCTGGATGAAGTTGGCGTGCGGTACAGCCATTCGTATTGCGATTGCAAGTTGTCTTTTACAGCCTGAACATTGAGCGTTAGGGCACCATCCTGTATGGTTTTGTGGCTGGTAAGTGAGAGCGTTATTCGCTCACTTTGCTCTTTAAATGTTTCTTCGCTCTTTTCTTCGAGAGTATTACTAGACGCGAACAGCTGACCTTGGCTGGTGCTTTTATACGGCTCATCTTGAACTTGAATATGACCGCTGTGTGTCCATTGCCCTTTAGGTAATACAAATCCCGCCATTGCTGTTTTGCCAGTGGAGGCACTGGCATTTATTGCACTACCTAGTTGCCAATTATAGGCATTGGTTTTTTCATCACGAATGATGTTAACAACTTGATTATATTGCTTAAGTGAAGGAAATGGGTGATGACTTAGATACACTTCTAGCGCAACGATTTGGTCAACGGGAAGTTGTTTTAAATACTTCGAGACCGATCCAGACTTTACGCGGATCTCCATGCCATTTAATAAAATATTGGCAGAACTGCCTCCGAGGCCGCGCTCACCACTTTGTTCAATGAGCGTGAATGACGGTAAGCGCTCGATGGCTGCAAGTGCATCTTGTGCTGCAAACTGTTGCAGTGAACTTCCAGTATAAACACTCGGTTTAGCGTTATCCATATTGGCGTAAACGCTGCTACTTATGACGCTCATTAAAGCGTAATAGGCCGCCGTGGAGGGATGAAATCGTGTCATTGTTCCTCTTTGAATAAAAAGCTCTCCATTGCGCTATTAAAAATAAAAAAGCAGATAAAACAAATTATTAGGTACGTAAGGTGGTTCTATGGGACGGATCGACGGGAAACCGTAATCGGGTTCACGTTGCTCGCTGGTGTTATGCGGCCTGAGAAAGTGTATCGAAGCGTGACTTTAGTGCTTTCTTGTAACCTTTACTCAAGCTAATTTGCGCGCCCGTTGATAACTTGATGATGGCATTGCCTGACGCTTTGGTGATGATACGTTCAACATAGGTCATGTTAACCAAATAAGAGCGGTGGGTGCGCACAAACATATCGGTTGGCAGCATGGCTTCAAACTGAGATAAGGTTGCTCGCTTGAGGTATTGGCGCGACTCGGTATGAATTTCAACA
This sequence comes from Pseudoalteromonas sp. BMB, assembly GCF_001709235.1. Taxonomy (NCBI): domain Bacteria; kingdom Pseudomonadati; phylum Pseudomonadota; class Gammaproteobacteria; order Alteromonadales; family Pseudoalteromonadaceae; genus Pseudoalteromonas; species Pseudoalteromonas sp. BMB. The sequence continues at coordinate 11,950 of NZ_MBQA01000190.1, read as the reverse complement.
TAGTTTTTAGCAGCCACTATGTGCACTATATCTTTGATCTGTACAAATGACTTATCGCCGCCTAAATCCACAAGCAAACGTTGATTTATCGCGGTGCTATTGTTTTCTTCGTTGCTTTCAATACGGATAAACTTGTGCCAAATCATAAAGCATACGTAGATCACCAGCGGGTGTAATGGCGCAAAATAATACAAGGTATAGGGAATATCATCGCGATAAACGAGATAGTCGAATCCAGCTTGTATAGACATGCTCAGCACGAATAAAACCGAGCAGCAAACGAGGTAATTGCGCCAACATACCTCATTCTGTTGGCTGAGTTTATTTAGCCATAAGAAGAGTATAGGTGTGTAAATATACCAAAGCCCCCATTCCTGCAAGGCCCACCAGATAGGGTTATTCAGCCGCTCACTTTCTATCTCAACCCAATCGTGCAGCAAGTCGATTGCGGTTAAAAATATGATGACGGCAGTCCAGCCAACTCCAGTAATAGTAAGAATAGGTTTGTATACGGTGTGCACGAACTTTTCCCTAAATTAGATACTTCTAGTTTACCGACTTTTTATAAGTTCACAAATCCTCAAAGCTAGACCTAGCCTGTAGTCTTATTTGCCTTTAACTAAAGATAAGCCCTTAAGCAAAGCTCAAGTGAGTTAACCAAATACGCATCTGAAGCATGCGCCTTGCTCGCGCTTAAGATAAATTAAGTCGCCGCCATGATTAATCATAATTTGTCTCGAGAGGCTTAAGCCGATCCCCGAGCCTTGTTGTTTAGTGGTAAAAAACGGCACGAAAATCATGTCGACTACATGTTCGGCAATGCCAGGGCCATTATCGCTTATTTCTATATAGTGCTGGCCTGCGTTATTGGCTCCAGTTTTCAACACCACTTGGCGGGTGTTTCGCTGATCTTCGTCATTGCGCTGCTGCACCGCTTCAATGGCATTTTTGGTTAAGTTAATAAGCACTTGCTCAATCTGAGCCGTGTCTAACATCACCAGTTGGGAGTGGCTAACATCAAGCTGTAAGTCTATGTTCGCTTGATGACAGCTTTGTTGATGTAACTGATAGATGCCTTCTACCAGCGGCGCAAGCTGGGCAGGTTGCAGCGCTGGGCTGGGTAAATTACTCACCGTTCTAAAACGAGCGATAAAAGCGCCCAGATACTCAGTGCGTTTAGCCAGTGTTTGCAGTGCTAAGGCGAGGTCTTGTTTATCTTCTTCATCGTCAAAACTCAATGTGTCGGGCAAGAGTCCCTCACAGGTTTGTGCAATGGATGACAGAGGTGTAATAGAGTTAGCCACCTCATGCGTAAGCACTTTGGTGAGGCGTTTATAGGCTTGCTGCTCTTTGTTTTGTAAAGCATCACGAATGGATTGTAAGGTGACAATTTTACGAATTTGCCCTTGGATCTGCGCTGAGGTTATTTGTATAGACAAGTTATCTTGTTGCTCGCCATATTGCCAATTTGCTATCGTTTTCAAGCTGTTATTGCATTCATTAACCAGTGGTGCGATATCTTCTAAATCTTCGCTGTGATTAATGGGTTTACCTAGTAGGCGGGTTACCGCTGGGTTTGATTCAATCACCTTCCCCTCGCTGTCGAACACCAAAACCGCTAAGTCGATATGCACTAGCAAGGTTTGTAAAAAGTGAGCTTGCTGCTCGGCGCTCAACCGCGCGCTTTGGATCCGCGTTTTGATCTCTTCTAAGTGTTGCCGCATAGGGTGATGTTGGCTTAATCCCAGGGAGCTATCGCCATTGGCTAAAGACTTAAGTACAAAGCCCATGTGCTTGTTTTGCTTGTTAAATTGAAAGTATAAGGCTGAGATAAACGCGATGGTAATAAGGGTGATCAACAGCCAAGTTGCCGAAAAGCCACCTTGTATATACAAATATAGCGAGAGCCCACTGGAAATTACTAGGCCTATGATAGTAAATAAAAAAACAAGGGTGGGGTGGTGAGCAAGGCGGGTCATTTCTTTTCTTCCTACAAATCGTACTTTTCTAAGCGACGATACATCGCCCCTCGGGTTAACCCGAGCGCTTTGGCTGCGTTTGAGACATTGCCTTGATAATGCTTGAGCGCTGCACGCACCGTACGTTGTTCAATCTCTTCAAGGTTGAAAGTGTCTTCAAAAGTGAGTGCATTGGTGTCCGAGGTATCCTTCTTACCGATTTGCGCCGCCGTGGGATTAGTGCCAATCACGGTACTGATATCCAAAAACTCGCTTTCACTTAAGATCACCGCACGCTCGATAGCATGTGCGAGCTCTCTGACATTACCGGGCCACGGGTAGGTTTGTAGACATTGCATGTCGCTGCTATTTACTTCAAGCTGCCTTTTATACTTGTGGCAAAAGTGTTCAAGGTAGTAATTTACGAGCAGTGGAATATCATCGACACGCTCGCGAAGCGGTGGCAGACGGATCTCTATGGTATTGATCCGATATAATAAATCTTGCCTAAAACGGCCTTCATCAACCGCTTGTTGCAGATTGTCGTTGGTGGCACAGATAAGGCGTATGTCCACTGAAATGGGCTTATTACCGCCTACAGGAGTGACTTGTCGATTTTGTAAAGCCGCAAGTAGCGTTGCTTGTTGGCTCATTGGCAGGTTGCCCAATTCGTCCAAAAACAAGCTACCCTCGTGTGCGAGTTCAAAGCGGCCTACCTTATCGCTTTTCGCATCGGTAAACGCCCCTTTTTTATGACCAAACAATTCGCTTTCAAACAAACTTTCGGAAATTGCGCCCATGTCTAGGCTGATAAAGGTATTGTCACGGCGCATACTCGCCTGATGAATGGCGTGGGCGGCGAGCTCTTTGCCCGTGCCACTTTCGCCGGTGATCAGAATATTGGCATCGGTGAGCGCTGCGCGTTCTATGGTACTAAATACCTTTTGCATGGCCGGGCTTTGACCTAAAAAAGCAAATTGATGGCTACCACTAGATTGATTGAGTGCCTGATTTAACCCTTGGGTCTGACGAGTGAGCTTACCAACCTGCTGTTTGTCTTTGGCATGAGCAAATGCGGCAGCAACCGCACCCAGTAGTTGGTCATTTTGCCAAGGTTTAGCGATAAAGTCGGCTGCTCCTGCTTTTATCGCGTCAACGGCAAGCTGAATGTCACCATAGGCAGTCATTAACAACACCACGATGCTTGGGTCTTGTTCGACAATTTTCTTTAACCAATAAAAGCCCTCTTTGCCACTAATAGCATCTTGGCTAAAGTTCATATCAAGCAAGATCACATCTATTTGCTGCGATGCAATCTGCGCTTCTATATCAAAGGGGTTATCTGTGGTGATGATGGTTTGGTAATGCTTTTTTAGCAAAAGCTTTGCTGCAATTAATATATCGCTGTTGTCGTCGACAATTAATATGGTGCCTTCCTGCTTCATATTCTAATCGCTTTATTTTTCTTTTAGCGTACCGCAATCGTTTAGATCTCGTCTACGAAAAGTGTTCATTTATGGACACTTTGTTATTTTTGATGTGTTCTATTTCCGGACACTTATTATTCTTAGAATATAATGGTGAACGCCTAACATTCTGTAATTTATAATAAAATTAAGCTTGGCACGGTGCTTGATATTAGTCATACATATTCGATAAAACGATTTAACCGACTAACAACAAGAGGCGTGATTATGGATAAGAAAATAGAACGTTCAGGATTGCAAAAACATCTTAAAAAAGCGGTGGCAGGTGGTGTACTTCTGAGCATTGCAGCAGCGGCACTGGCATTCAATAACACTGCCTCTTCAGGTCGGAGTCAAAATCTCGCGCTGAGTAGTCTCACGGTGAGCACCGTAAGCAAGGGGGCGTTTGTGGACGCGCTAAGCTTGCGTGGTCAAGTCGTACCAAAAACCACGATTTACTTAGACACCATTGCGGGTGGTCAAGTAGAAGAGCGTTTGGTGGAGCAGGGTGAGTTTGTTGAAGCGGGTCAGCCATTAGTGAGACTGAGCAATACCAGTTTACAGCTAGACGTGATGAGTCGCGAAGCGCAAGTAACAGAGCAGCTTAACTTCCTAAGAAACACCCAAATGACGATGGAAACTAGTCGCCTTAATTTACGCCGTGACTTGCTGGAAATTAACTTACAAATTAGCCATTTGGAACGTCGTTATAAGCAATCCAAGCCACTTGTTGAAAAAGGCGTGCTGGCAACCGACAGATTGTCTGAAATCGAAGACGATTTACAGTATTACAAGGCCCGAAAGGAGCTGACGTTAGAGCGCCAAACGCAGGAAAATTCCATTCGTAAAGTGCAAGTCGAACAGCTAGAAGACAGTGCTGAGATGTTACAGAAGAACTTGCAATTTGCCCGTCAAAATCTCGAAAACCTACTGATCAAAGCGCCGGTATCGGGTTACTTGAGTGAGCTGGATGTTGAAATCGGTGAGTCAAAGAGTAAAGGGGCACGGTTAGGCCAAATTGACATTCCGAATGAATACAAGTTGGTTGTCCGCCTTGATGAGTTTTATTTAAATCAAGTACAACCGGATATGGCAGTGAATGTGATGTTAGACAGTGGCTTAGTCAGTGCTAAGGTGAGCAAAATTGATAGCCGTGTAACGCAATCACAATTTCAGGTAGAAGTGGCATTACCAAGCGGCCAAAGCGACATTAAACGCGGCCAAAGCATAGATGTAGAACTGATGCTTGGCGGTAACAAAGAAAATGCTTTATTGCTAAAACGCGGTGCCTTCTTTACTAGCTCTGGCGGTAACTGGGTATACGTGTTGGCAAGTGATGGCAAAACCGCCGAGCGTCGTGATATTCGCTTAGGTAAAAAGAATCAAGATTATTACGAAGTGTTAGATGGCTTATCACAAGGTGAGCAAGTGATCACCTCAAGCTATAGCAACTTCGACAAAGCGCAACAACTCAATTTCTAAGGATATAACAATGATAAAACTAACTAACTTAAACCGTGTATTCCGTACTCAAGACGTTGAAACGACTGCGCTAAACGATATTAACCTCACCGTTAATGAAGGTGAGTTTGTTGCCATCATGGGCCCGTCTGGGTGTGGTAAGTCCACTTTATTGTCCATCCTAGGGATGTTGGACTCGCCGTCATCTGGGCAGTTTGAGTTTGTGGGCACTGACATTGCGGGCTATAGCGAAAAGCAGCTCTCACAGCTACGTAAAGCGTCTATTGGTTTTGTATTTCAAAGCTTTAACCTGATTGATGAGCTGACTGTGTTTGAAAATGTCGAGCTACCGCTGCAATACCAAAATATCTCAAAAAGTGAACGTAAGCAGCGTGTAGAGCAGATTTTAAAACGCGTTGCCATCGACCACCGCGCCGATCACCTACCACAGCAACTTTCTGGTGGTCAGCAGCAGCGTGTGGCGGTTGCTAGAGCGCTGGTTATTAACCCTAAACTTATCTTAGCGGATGAGCCAACGGGTAACTTGGACTCCAAAAATGGCGAAGAAGTCATGGCGATGTTACGCGAGCTAAACCGCGAAGGCACAACCGTGATCATGGTAACGCACTCAGAAAAAGAGGGGTCATACGCGGATAGACTTGTACGCCTTCTCGATGGTCAAGTGATGTTAGACAAAGCCAACACAGTGGTGCAACCACAAAAAGTTGAGGTGGCATAACGATGATAGTGAATTATCTAATAACGGCATTGCGTGCTTTTAAGCAGCAAAAACAGCATTTTATTTTAAATGTACTTGGGCTTAGTGTGGGCTTAGCCGCGGCAATTTTGGTCGCACTGTTTGCAAAAAATGAACTGTCTTACGACAGCCAGCAACCTCAAGCTGAGCGCGTGTATCGAATTGCACAAGACTATTCGCAATTAGGGCTTGGGGTCGTTCCTGTTTTTAATTACATCAATGGCACTCGAGCACTTGAATATAGCCAAGTTGAAGAGGTTTTTGCGCTGACGATGGTGGAGTTTACTCGCGAAGCTGAAGTCGATGTGACAGTAAAAAATCAAGGGTTTAAACTGAATGATCTTTATGGCGCAACTGCAAATATCGAGAACTTCATCGATATGGAAACGGTGGCAGGTAGCCTAAGTCGCGCCATGAGTGTACCGAATAGCATTGCATTGAGTAGTTCAGAAGCTCAGCGTATTTTTGGCCGCACGAACGTGGTTGGCGAGACTCTGCAGCATAAAAACGGCCAATATACGGTAGGTGCAGTATTTACAGATTTACCTGAAAACACGCATTTTGGCTTTAAAAACCTAGTGTCTGTAGAGCATGATCCAGCCAATACGGATATAACTTCTAGCTATGTTTATTTACGATTGGCACCGCAAACAGACGTTACTGCCTTGGAAAAAACACTGACGGAGAAATACTATTTCGGTGACTTTAAAGGCCGCTTATCACTGCAATTGCACCCCTTAACGGACCTTCACTTTACTGCAAAGTCACCGTTTGAAATGAAAGTGGGTGGTGCGAAACAAGTGGTGATGATCTGTGTTGGTTTAAGTGTGCTGCTAATCCTTATCGCTGGCTTTAACTTTATTAATATGACGGTGGCACAGTCGACCAAACGTGCAAAAGAAGTGGGTGTACGCAAGGCGCTTGGTGCCAGCAAGTCGCAATTAGTTGCACAGTTTTTATCTGAGTCTGTACTCGTGTCATTGCTTGCAATGACAATAGCCTGTGTTTTGGTCGAGTTACTTTTGCCAAGTTTCAACAATTTAGTTGGCCGCGAACTGAGTATTGATTATGCATCTATGTTTAGCGTCGTCGTGGTCGCGGTTGCCGTCACTGTGGGGTTGTTGGCAGGCCTTTATCCTGCATTTTTTATCTCATCTTTTAGTGCTAAACGCGTATTAAGCGGAGATTTACAGCGTGGGAGTACTGCGATTTGGGTGCGCAAAAGTCTTTTAACTGTACAAGCTGCACTTGCGGTTGGGTTAATTATTGCTTCGGTAACGCTACAGTACCAGTTGGCACATTTGCAAAACTTACCGCTTGGTTACGAAACCACACAACGTTTGGTGGTCTCAGAAGTGCCCGTTAAAGCGGCTTTTACAAAAGCGCCAACGTCATTAGTTAAACAGTTCGCGGCGATTGAGGGCGTTGAACATATCAGCGTGATAGATACGCAGCTGACTCGCTCGATTAATAACACCCTAGTACCCACTTGGCCAAATGGTGAACAGTCGCAATCCTTAACGCCAGTGATCGGCACAAGCTACGAGGTAGTCAAAGGATTAGGGTTAACGCTACTTGCAGGTCGAGACTTTAGCCGAGAGTTTGCCGGTGATTGGTCAAATCGAGTTAACGGCGTAACCACAATAGGCACCATTATTACCGAGTCGGTCGCTAAGCAAGCTGGCTACAGTAATGTTGCTGATATTATTGGCAAAACTATCAAAGATACTGGTCGCAACGTAGAGATGCGAGTGGTTGGCGTCGTCGCAGACGTCAAAGTGGGGAATGCACAAGAAGCGAGTTCTAATATTATGTTTTTATTAGGATTTACTTATTTTAATCCAACATCTGAAGTGATCTTAACGATTAACCCGCAGTATTTAGCACAGATTAGACAAGATGTGATTAGTGTGTTGGCAAAAACCGCAAACGTGTATGAACCAGAGATCAACCTACTGTCAGACAGTTATAGGGCGGTACTTAGTGGTGATGAGCGTATCTCTAAGGTGGTACTTATCTTCACTGCACTAGCTGTATTCTTAACCTGTTTGGGCACTTTTGGATTGGCATCTTTTGCAACGGTTCGCCGTCAAAAAGAAGTAGCTGTACGCAAAGTCTTAGGGGCATCACGGCTAAGCATTGTGAATATCTTAGCAAAAGAGTTCCTGACTTTGGTGGGAGTCAGTATCGCCATAGCTTATCCAATCACCTATTGGCTTGTTGGTGATTGGCTTGCAAACTTTAATGACCGTATTGAGCAAATGATGTGGGTTTATGGTGCAGCGGCCTTGGTGGTTGCCGGTATCACTTGGTTGACTGTGGCGACCCTTGCCTTTAAAGCCGCGAGTACACGTCCGTCGCTAATCTTGCGATATGAGTAGGGCTTAGTTTGTGAATAACAGCAGGATGCAGTTACTGTCAATTTAGTGTCAAAAACCATAGTTACACTGGGGTTAATTCAGGCTTGAATAACAAGGTGTAGCTATGGCTAAGGTTAAGACAACCTCTCGTCTTCGTGGAAGATCAGCTAATTCACTTTGGATTGGTGTTTATAACAGTATCCTGTTGTTGTGTTTACCTTTGATTGCGCTGATCTTATTAAAAAAATGGCTATGTAAACCGGGTTATAAAAAGCACTTTTTACAGCGCTTAGGTGTCTACGATTGTAAGCGTTTACCCGCCTGTATTCATTTACATGGTGTCTCCGTCGGTGAATGCGCCGCCATTGCTAAACTTATTCCTGAGCTGCGTAAACAGCATCCTCATTTACCCATTGTTTTTACTTGTACCACCGTTGCGGGTTCCAACTATATTGAGTGCAACTGGGGGGAGCAAGTCACTCACACCTATTTGCCATTGGACTTTCAATTGACGGTTGGTGCGTTCTTGACGCATTTTAATCCAGTATTGACCATGTCGGTTGAGATGGAGTGGTGGCCTAATCTTATCCGTCAGTCGCGCAACCAAGGCAGTCGAGTGATGCTGGTAAATGCCCGCATGACCGACAGATCAAAAAATAGATATGCCAATATGTTAGGTCTTTTTACCTTTATGGTGTCCAAGGTGCATAAAATCCTGCCGCAAAGCGAGCTCAGTTATCAAGCTTTTCGCGAGCTGGGTGTACCACCTGAAAAACTGATGATGTGCGGTAATATCAAGTACGATTGGCCAGAGCTTAAACACGCCGACCCAACGCAAAAGCCCTCTCAGCTGACGTGGATTGCGGGGAGCACGCATGACACCGAAGAACTAGCGGTGGTTGCAGCGCACAAACAGTTGTTACAGCAAAATCCAGCTGCTCAGCTAATGATCGCACCGCGTCATCCTGAAAGATTTGATGAGGTATGGCGGCTGCTGCAAGCAAGCGGGCTGAGCTGTCAGCGTTACTCGCACGCGCCAACACTAACGGCAAATACGCAAGTGTACCTGCTTGATACGATGGGCAAACTATTTGCGTTTTATCGTGATGCCCACGTTGCCTTTATCGGTGGCTCGTTAGTTAAGCTCGGTGGTCATAATCCTGCCGAAGCCGTTGTCCAAGGGGCTGCAGTCGTAATGGGAAGTAGTCGACGAAATTGTGAAGATATATGTGCGCCGCTGAGTCAAGCTGGTGCACTTGTTGAGGGTAACGAACCACAGCAAATAGCTAAAGAAGTCATCGGCTTTTGGCAAAATAGTGCTGCAACAATACAACAAATACAAGCTGGGCAAGCCGCTATCGCAAAGCACAATGGCGCACTACACAAAACCACATTGCAAGTTTTATATCAGTTAAAGCAAGCGCAACGGCCAGTTCATAGTACCCGATTACATCCAATGGTGATCAGATAACAATGCAATACAACAATATCCTTATTGTCCGACTCAGTGCCATTGGTGACATCGTGATGGCGTCAGGTCTTATTTCTGCACTAAAGGCGCGTTATCCAGAAGCAAAACTGAGCTGGTTAGCAGAGCCTGCTGGCGCGACCTTGCTGCAACAAAATCCATTGCTAGATGAGGTGATCCTGTGGCCTCGTAATGAATGGCAAAAAGTGCGAAAAGCACAAGGGATCATAGCGCTACTGAAGCGAGTTAGTAGCTTTAAAAAGCAGTTGGCTAGTCGACAATTTGACTTAGTGCTCGACGCCCAAGGACTCCTTAAAAGTGGTGTGCTAGCTTGGCTTAGCGGCGCTCAATATAAGGTTGGGATCAATAGTCGCGAGGGCAGTCAGTGGCTTATGAATAAGGTAGTGACCTCGCCTTGGTCTGCTGATATCAGCTCGGAATACAGAGCTGCAGCGAAATTTTTTGGTGCGCCAGAGGCGGCGTTTCAATACTCGCTCATTGCCTCGAACGAGACACAACAACACACAGAAGCACTGCTATTGGAGCATACTCAAGGTCAACCTTATGTGGTGTTTTGCCCGTTTACAACGAGAGCACAGAAACACTGGGCAGATGGGCATTGGCGTGAGTTGTATAAACAAGTAAATCAGTCTATTTGTGCGCATATTATTATATTGGGTGGACCAAGTGATATCGCTCATAGCGAGCGTTTAGCAAAACAGATGCCGGGGATCATTAATCTAACCGGGAAAACGACATTGCTTGAGTGCAGCGAGATCATTCGGGGGGCAAAAGGTGTGATTGGCGTCGATACAGGGCTAACTCACATGGCGATGGCGCATCATACCCCGGTTATTGCATTGTTTGGTTCAACCTTACCGTATGAAAACACCTTCAATCCAAATGGTCGCGTGTTGAGCGATAAACTTGCTTGCTCACCATGCAAACGCCGGCCAACCTGTGAGGCTCGTTTTGATTGTATGGTAGGTCTCACGCCACAAAGAGTCTCGAACGCACTAGGAGAAGTGCTATGAAAGTTCTGCATATTGAAGCGGGTCGTCACTTATATGGTGGCGCACAACAAGTGGTATATTTAACCCAAGCGTTGCAGCAAAAGGGCATTGAAAACGTACTGGTTTGCCCGCCTAATAGTGAAATGATTGCAGCCGTTGATAAGCAAGTAGTTGTGGAGCCTGTGAAAATGGCAGGCGATCTCGATGTCATGCAATGTTTGCGGTTACGAAGGGCTATTGCCCATCATCGGCCTGATTGTGTTCATATTCACAGCCGCCGAGGGGTTGATACTTGGGGATTACTTGCCGCGAAGTCGCTTAATGTCCCTGTTATTTTATCGAGACGAGTCGACAACACCGAGCCACGCTGGTGGTCAAAATTAAAATACCCAGCCTACGATAAAGTTATCGCTATCTCAGAGGAGATCCGTCAAGTATTACTCTCGCAGGGTGTTGCCTCTGAGCAAGTAAAGTTAGTCCACAGTGCAGTCGATACCCAGCGCTTTGCACCAAGTAGCGCGGAGCGGCAATGGCTGCTTGATGAGTTTGAACTGCCACAAAATGCCTTGGTTGTGGCTAATTTTGCGCAGCTGATAGAGCGCAAAGGGCAAGATGTGATCATGCGTGCAGCCAAAAAACTCATTGTTGAGCATCCTAATTTGCGCGTATTACTGTTTGGTCGAGGGCCAAAGCAGCAACAGTATCAGGCGCGTATAGACGAGCTGGGGCTGCAAAAAGTTGTCCAGCTGGTGGGATTTCGACAAGACGTAGCGCGTATTTTACCTGCGGTTGATATTGTTGCACATCCAGCATCGATGGAAGGGTTAGGTGTCGCGTTATTACAAAGCAGCGCATCTGGCGTGCCTGTTGTGGGCTTTGCTGCTGGCGGCATTCCTGAAGCGGTTGCGCACAATGAAACCGGATTACTCGCTCCAGTTGGTAATCAAGTTCAGTTTACCCAAGATCTTAATCGTTTATTGCAGGAACAGATTTTACGAGAGCAAATGGGCCGTAAAGGTCGTGCTAAAATATGCAGTGAATTTGCCATTGAGGTGATGGCGGAAGGTAACTTGTCGGTGTATCGAAGCGTGTTAACTGAGTTGGGAAGAGCGCCTTTAACCAGTCAATCACAGAAAGTGTGAGTTCCAATAAGGATAATCACCAATGCGGTTTACTAGCTTGGTTCTTAGTGGGTTTGCAGCAATATACCGGGCAGTGGTATGCCTATCTTCTGTGGTTCTGAGCTGATGATCGTAATACGCGCTTTGCCAAATTCTGTATTTTGAATCCAATTGTTTATTTAACCTGAGGTTTGGATAAGGAATGTTCCAACTCATTGTTGCTAAAGCACAACTTAGTTTTCTCCTTGTCTAGCCAGAGAGTTTTAGGGAAAACACCGCTTCCGCGTCCTGCTCTCGCTAAGGTACCTACATCCTGTAGGCAAGGCGAATTTACGCACCAATAGCT
>NZ_MBQA01000189.1:0-25392 GCF_001709235.1 Pseudoalteromonas sp. BMB | reverse complement strand
ATCCGCAGCTCAGGTTACTTAATTAAGTGATCTTTTTGAAGGGGCAAGTATTAAGATAAATTGGTATTACTGCACGCTTCATTATTTAGTGCCGAGATTATCTCATCAGTGTTAGCTTATCGACCACATACATCAATGTATTAATATCAAATTTTCCATCTAGCCTTAATAACCAATCACTGTTGGGCTGCAAAATGTAAGCAGTTTGAACTCCTGAAGGCCTGATAGAAGAAAAAATATGTTTTGCTCCGTGAGTAGCGGTAAACACATTTGCTTCGTCTATAACGCCAAGCTCAGCACTGACTTTCTGCATGTCTTCACTCTGTATATCAAACGTGCCATTGAAAGCTCGTGTCATAAACTCAAGGGGTGTTAAATCATACTTGTTAGGTAGACCAGCAAGTGCGGTAGCGCCAGTTATCCAGCTTAACGTTAGTTCAGAAGAGTTGTCGCTAATCACTACTGAGTAGGTATCGCTAGTAAAAGTTTGAAATGAAACTTTACTTGCCTGCTCCGAGGGCTGACAGTAGCTAAAATGCTTGAGTGCTATTTCTATGTGTGATGGAGAGCAAATTGAGCTAGCCTTCGCTTCTACAAAGCTAGGTATACTGAAAATGATTAATGAAAATAAAAGAAATAAAGACTTTAGCACTTTCTTTCCTAACATGGAGAAAGTTTAAAAGTAACATTAGAAAAATGAGCTAGGAATGAATAAAGAGGAAATAAATTGTTACTAAATGGTGCGGAAAGAGAGACTTGAACTCTCACATCCGAAGATACTGGAACCTAAATCCAGCGCGTCTACCAATTCCGCCACTTCCGCACAGTAGATATTTTATTTGTAGCTAACATCTCAAAAAGAGATGGCTGGAGTACCAGGATTTGAACCTGGGAATGGCGGGATCAAAACCCGCTGCCTTACCGCTTGGCGATACTCCAGCAATAGAGGTAAGTTCAAACCTTATTTAGCCCAGATTTGAGTTAGGCTACCTTACCGCTTCCACTTCGTGTCGAGACGATACCCAGCAACAGAGGTAAGTTCAAGAGTTTGAGTTCTACTTGAAAGAACATGGTGCGGAAAGAGAGACTTGAACTCTCACATCCGAAGATACTGGAACCTAAATCCAGCGCGTCTACCAATTCCGCCACTTCCGCATTATATTGTCTGGAGTATTTGGAACCTAAATCCAGCGTCTATTTTCAAGACATCTGCTAATTCCTCAACTTCAGAAAGATGGCTGGAGTACCAGGATTTGAACCTGGGAATGGCGGGATCAAAACCCGCTGCCTTACCGCTTGGCGATACTCCAACGAAATAAAATCTTTTTGAGTTCTGATTTAAAAGAACATGGTGCGGAAAGAGAGACTTGAACTCTCACATCCGAAGATACTGGAACCTAAATCCAGCGCGTCTACCAATTCCGCCACTTCCGCATTTGTAAATGGTGGCTATGCCCTGATTTGAACAGGGGACCCCATCATTATGAGTGATGTGCTCTAACCAGCTGAGCTACATAGCCATTGGCTGGAGTACCAGGATTTGAACCTGGGAATGGCGGGATCAAAACCCGCTGCCTTACCGCTTGGCGATACTCCAACGAAAACTCAAATCTAACTTAAATTGTTGAAACCAGGATTTGAATCCGGGGGTGGATGAGTGATGGATCAAAACCTCTCTCTTCTCTGCCTTACCGCTTCCACTTCGTGTCGAGGCGATACTCCAACGAAAATTTGATTGTTTTAGTTCAAATCAAGAACATGGTGCGGAAAGAGAGACTTGAACTCTCACATCCGAAGATACTGGAACCTAAATCCAGCGCGTCTACCAATTCCGCCACTTCCGCACAGTGTAGCTAACATCTCAAAAAGAGATGGCTGGAGTACCAGGATTTGAACCTGGGAATGGCGGGATCAAAACCCGCTGCCTTACCGCTTGGCGATACTCCAACGAAGTAAAATCTTTTTGAGTTCTGATTTAAAAGAACATGGTGCGGAAAGAGAGACTTGAACTCTCACATCCGAAGATACTGGAACCTAAATCCAGCGCGTCTACCAATTCCGCCACTTCCGCACATCTTTTTGCATTAGTTATTGGAACCTAAATCCAGCGTCTATATTAAGACAACTACCAATTCCATTACTTCCGCATATTTTTTGCAACAAAAAATCGATGAGTTTTGGTAGTAGTTAAAGCATGGTGGCTATGCCCTGATTTGAACAGGGGACCCCATCATTATGAGTGATGTGCTCTAACCAGCTGAGCTACATAGCCATCTCTTTAACTTCTCATCATCGCTGATGCGGGGCGTATTATGCGTATATGCCCCCAAGCCGTCAACACCTTTTTTGCAAAAAATCTGCTAACACAGTTTGTTTGCAGATAAATTAAGCGAAACGGCTTGTTTTTATATCAAATCATGCGGGGCAATTGCAAATTTTTAACAAAACCTGTGAATTTTTATTCCTTTGAAGTCTATAACTTACTCTGAAGAACAAGGTACTTATTTGATTAAAAAGCAGAGTTGATAAAACTAAAAAGGAGCCGAAGCTCCTTTTATTGAAATAGCGTGTAGTAACTATGGTTACACGTTAAATAAGAAGTTCATCACATCGCCATCTTTCACGATGTATTCTTTACCTTCTTGGCGCATTTTACCTGCGTCTTTCGCACCAGATTCACCACGGAACTCGATATAATCATCAAAGCCGATAGTCTGTGCACGAATAAAACCACGTTCAAAGTCTGTGTGGATTTTACCAGCAGCTTGAGGTGCTGTCGCGCCAACAGGGATAGTCCATGCACGCACTTCTTTTACGCCAGCTGTAAAGTAAGTTTGCAGTTTCAACAACTCATAACCACCACGGATCACGCGGTTTAGGCCTGGCTCTTCTAAGCCTAAGTCATCCATAAACTCTTTCTTATCTTCTTCTTCAAGTTCAGAAAGTTCAGCCTCAATTGCTGCACATACAGGGATCACAACCGCGTCTTCTGCTGCTGCAATTTCACGTACTTTGTCTAGGAACGGGTTGTTTTCAAATCCATCTTCGTTAACATTGGCGATGTACATAGTTGGCTTGATCGTTAAAAAGTTTAGGTAGCTTATTGCTGCCGCTTCTTCTTTATTTAGCTCAAGTGAGCGAAGCGTTAAGCCTTCGTCCAAGTGCGCTTTTACTTTTTCAAGTACAACTAGTTCAAATTTCGCGTCTTTATCGCCGCCTTTCGCTTTCTTCGCGTTACGTAAAACCGCGCGATCAGCAGTATCCATGTCTGCAAGTACTAGTTCAGTGTTGATAACATCAATGTCTTCAGCAGGATCGATTTGACCAGCAACGTGAACGATATTTTCATTTTCAAAACAGCGAACTACGTGACCGATAGCATCCGTTTCACGGATGTTTGCCAAAAATTGGTTACCTAAACCTTCGCCTTTTGATGCGCCTTTTACCAAACCGGCAATATCCACAAACTCCATTGAAGTTGGGATAGTACGCTGAGGGTTTACAATTTCAGCTAGCTGGTCAAGACGAGCATCTGGTACTGGTACTACACCGGTATTCGGTTCGATAGTACAGAAAGGAAAGTTTGCGGCCTCAATGCCCGCTTTAGTCAACGCATTAAATAAAGTAGATTTACCTACGTTAGGTAAACCAACAATGCCACATTTAAAACCCATAGTGTTTATTCCTAAATTTCTACCGTATTATCTCAAGCACGCATCATGGCGAACGAGAAGCTTAGGTATTACTCAATCAATCGCAGCAGTAAACTGTTACGGTTTAAATGAATGTAGTCGATTTTGTGCTTTTAACACACCGTCTTTTGCGAGTATTTCCATACATCGGACTGCTTCATCCACAGCGGCATCAATTTTCTCTTGATCAGCTTGTGGTGCTTTGCCTAAAACCCACCCCGTGACTTTGTCTCTGTGTCCTGGGTGACCAATACCAACGCGCAATCGCATAAATTCTTTGTTATTTGCCATTTTAGCGATTAGGTCTTTTAAGCCATTGTGACCGCCGTGACCACCACCTTTTTTGAGTTTGGCGACACCGGGTTCTAAATCCATTTCATCGTGAGCAACAAGAATACTCTCGACGGGGATCTTATAAAAATTGGCAAGACTCGCGACCGCTTTACCACTTAAGTTCATATAAGTCGTAGGGATCAGCAATTTAAACTCTTGATTATTGATGAGCACTTTGCCGGTGAGGCCGTGATGTTTAGCGTCTGGTTTTAGGAGGCAGTTGTATCTTCTGGCTAGTTCTTCGATAAACCAAGCGCCAGCGTTATGACGGGTGTTTGCGTATTCGGGGCCTGGATTAGCCAGGCCCACAAGCATTTGAATGTTATTCAAGGTGTTAACACCTGAACAATTACTCAGCTGCGTCTTCAGCAGACTCTTCAGCAGGAGCTGCTTTAGGAGCGTTTACTGAAACAACTGCTTGGTCGTGATCTGCACCTTTAGCAAGTTCAACTGAAACAACGCCAGCTGGAAGCTTGATATCAGATAGGTGTAGAGTTGCGCCAACAGCTAGAGTCGCTACGTCAACTTCGATGAACTCAGGAAGTCTTGCAGGAAGACAAGTGATTTCAATTTCAGTTAGTTGGTGAACGATAGTGTTGCCACCTTTAGTTGCTTTCTCTTCGTTGATGAAGTGAACAGGAACTTTAGTGTGAAGCTTTTGAGAAGCATCAACGCGTTGGAAGTCTAAGTGAGTGATCTTAGGCTTGTACGGGTGACGTTGCATATCTTTAAGAATTGCTTCAACAGACTCACCGCCAATGTTTAGCGTTAGGATGTGAGTGTAGAAACCTTCGTCTTCTTGCGCTTTCAATACTTTGTTGTGATCAAGAGTTAGTGAAACTGCATCTTTACCAGCACCGTATAGGATTGCAGGAACTTTGTCAGCGCGACGTAGGCGGCGGCTCGCACCAGTACCTAGGTCAGAACGTACTTCAGCGTCTAATTTGTATACAGACATGGATGTCTCCAAAATAATTTAAGTTAATGTGTCAGAGAGCTCGCGACCAAGCTCCCTGCCTAAAAAAGGCGCGCCAATATACCACTAACGCACTTGCAATGAAACCTATAAAACAAAAAAAGCACCAGAGGTGCTTTTTGGCTAATCAGTTTTGGTGCCGATTAGTGTTGAAACATCGCAGAGATTGACTCTTCGTTGCTGATACGGCGGATAGTTTCGGCCATCATATCTGCAAGTGTTAGTACTTTGATGTTATCAAGCGCTTTCAATTCATCAGAAAGTGGAATTGAGTCAGTCACGATAACTTCATCGATAACTGAGTTGCGTAGGTTTTCCGCAGCATTGCCCGAAAGTACTGGGTGGGTTGCATAAGCGAATACGCGTTTTGCACCGTGCTCTTTAAGTGCTGCTGCTGCTTTACATAAAGTACCGCCTGTATCTATCATGTCATCGACAATGATACAGTCACGACCAGCAACATCACCAATGATGTGCATAACTTGAGAAACGTTAGCCTGTGGACGACGCTTATCAATGATCGCTAGGTCTTTATCATCTAACAGTTTTGCAATCGCACGAGCACGAACCACACCACCGATATCAGGTGAAACTACTACTACATCTTCGAACTTACGCTCTTTCATGTCTTCGATTAGCACTGGGCTACCGAATACATTGTCAACAGGTACGTCGAAGAAGCCTTGGATTTGTTCTGCGTGTAGGTCAACGGTAAGAACACGGTCAACACCTACGCTTGAAAGGAAGTCTGCAACAACTTTAGCAGTAATTGGAACACGAGCAGAGCGCACACGGCGGTCTTGACGTGCGTAACCGAAATAAGGAATAACGGCTGTGATACGACCAGCAGATGCACGACGTAGCGCATCAACCATGACGATTAACTCCATTAAATTATCATTTGTAGGAGCACATGTTGATTGGATGATGAATACATCTGAACCACGAACGTTTTCGTTGATTTGAACGCTAATTTCACCGTCGCTAAAACGGCCAACAACGGCATCACCTAACTCAATAAACAAACGTTTTGCAACTTTTTGAGCTAGCTCAGGTGTTGCGTTACCAGCGAAGAGCTTCATGTCGGGCACGGTAGGGTTCCTCAGGCACTGAATTTTTTGGACTAACATGCAATGACCATGAAATAAAAAAGTCAAAACAAGCTAACTTAAACAATTTACTTCTAGTTTTGCCAAGCGCGCAATTGTCGATGACAAATTGACTCACTTGTATTTTGGGCAATAAAGCCCTGCCAAGATGAAGGTAGAGTTTCGAGCACACGCAGCGCTGCCTCACGATTTTCAAACTCCGCGAAACAACAAGCTCCAGTACCAGTCATTTTGGTTGGTGCATATTTTAGCAACCACGCGAGGGTCTTTTCAACCTCGGGGTAAAGCTTTTTGACAAGAGTTTGACAGTCGTTGCCCGTATCCGAGAGTTTCCAACCGCTTTTTAGCTTAGGCGTATTGCGCGGTAAGTCTGGGTGAGTAAAGACTAACGCGGTGCTGACATGAACGGGTGGGGCAACCACTAAATACCATTTTTGAGCGATGTCAATTGGCTCAAGTTGCTCGCCAACGCCGTGGGCTACAGCTGTTTTACCTTCAACAAAAACAGGCACATCGGCGCCTAGCTGGAGACCGAGTTTTGCAAGTTCTGGGATAGTAAGCTGACATTGCCACAGCGTATTGAGTGCCAATAAAGTCGTGGCAGCATCGGATGAACCACCACCAACACCTCCACCCATGGGAAGCTGTTTATTTAAGTGAATGTCGACACCAGCCGCAATTTTTTTATAGGGCTCAAGAATTTTGGCGGCTTTATAAATGAGGTTATCTTCGAGTGGAATACCTGCGGTGTCACCACAAATGACGATTTCTTGCTGGTTACTGGTTAGCGTAAATGCTAATTCATCACCAAAATCTAAGAAAGTAAATAAAGTTTCTAATTCATGGTAGCCGTCTTCTCGACGGCCATTGATATGCAAAAAAAGATTTAATTTTGCCGGTGCGCTTAGCGTCAATGTCTTCATTTAAACTGCCATGAAGTGATTAATACTTTGACCTCAATATTGGTCGATGAGAGTTTCATGCGGCTAGGCAGCCACATTCCGTCTTGCATTTTATATTGTTGATAGGTGATTTGCCACACTCGGCCTGATGGGCTTTGCCACTGTGCATTGCTTATTCTGCCAAGGTCATCAAGTTCGCTGGCTGGTGCTTCAACTAAGCCCGTTAGCCATTGAGGGGCTTGATTGACCGGAAGAGAGAGACCACTTAAACGCTTAACCAGATCGCTACTGTCCATGCCTTTATGGACATTGTCTTCAAAGGTCAGCTCCGAATGTGTGTCTAATTCTTCTAGTTCGAATATGCGGGTGCCAACAAAGCTGGTTAAAATCAGATTTTGTTTATCTTCTTTTAAATACCAATTAAAGTTAGCTGATTGACGATTGTCTGGGGCAATAAATGCAAGTTTACCTCTCGCTTGCCAATTTTTTTGTTGTTTTAGTCTAGATTGCCAGTCTTGTGCTACGTTTTGCTGAGGTAATTGTTGCGCACAACCCGTTAAAATTAATAAAAATATGAGTAAAATCAAATGAAGTTGTCTCAAAGGCCTTTCCTTACTTTCCATATTCGATTGATTTTTGGTAAAATTGCCGGCTTTAAAGCAGGGCTCGAGCAATACTGGCATCTATGACCATCATCGCACTTGGTATCAATCACAAAACCGCGTCTGTAGAATTACGTGAAAAAGTGGCGTTTTCTCCAGAACAGCTTACAGAAGCATTGCACCAACTCCAACATTCTTCGCAGTTTAAAGAATCTGTGATTGTGTCGACCTGCAATCGAACCGAGATCTATTGTAGCCTTGAGTCTGCTGATCCCCAAGCACTACTCGGTTGGTTGTCAGATTTTCATAACATAGAGCAACGAGACTTAACAGAAAATGTCTATGTGCATATGAATCAGGATGCGGTGAACCATTTAATGCGAGTTGCCTGTGGTCTTGACTCATTGGTTTTAGGTGAGCCACAAATTCTTGGGCAAATTAAACAAGCTTTTAGTACAGCCAAACAGCACCATGCAATTCAGCCAACATTTGAGCGCTTATTCCAAAAGACTTTTTCGGTGGCGAAGCAAGTGCGCACCGAAACCGATATTGGTGCAAGTGCTGTCTCAGTGGCATATGCCGCTGTTAATTTGGCAAAGCATATTTACGGTCAATTGGATAAAACTCAGGTCTTGTTAATTGGTGCCGGTGAAACAATAGAGTTAGTTGCTAAACACTTATCGCAGCATAATCCAAAGTCAATCACAGTCGCGAATCGCACAATTGAGCGCGCACAAAACCTAGCAAAAGAAGTTGGCGGCAGTGTTATTTCACTGGCACAGTTGCCAGATGCGCTACCAAGTGCAGACATTGTTATTAGTTCAACTGCGAGCACCTTACCAATTATCGGTAAAGGAGTAGTCGAGCAAGCGCTTAAAAAACGTCGCCATAAACCAATGTTATTTATCGATATTGCGGTACCTCGCGATATCGAAAGCCAAGTGTCAGAGTTGGATGCCGCTTATCTTTATTCAGTTGATGACCTTCAGGCGATAGTCAATGAAAACTTGGCCAGTCGTGAACAAGCGGCCATTGAAGCGCAGCAGATCATCGATGTACGCACGCAAGAGTTTTCCGAGTGGCAACGTTCGCTGCATTCAGTGGATGTGATTAGGCAGTATCGCCAAAGCGCGCAAGAAATTAAAAATGAGCTCGTGGACAAAGCAATAAATCAGCTACAATCGGGCAAAGAAGCAGATAAAATTATTATTGAATTAGCAAATAAGCTGAGTAATCGACTAACACACGCACCAACACGCGCCATTCAAGAGGCTGCGAAAGAAGGCGATATAGATAAGTTAGCGCAACTCAAGCAAACATTAGGTATTGAGCAGGAATAACGTGTAAATGAAAGAGTCTGTATATCGTAAGTTAGAAACCTTAGTAGAGCGCTATGAAGAAGTTCAAGCGATGCTAAGCTCGCCTGAGGTGATTAGCGATCAGAACCGCTTTCGCGCCTTGTCAAAAGAGTTTTCAGAATTGGAAGACGTAGTTAAAGCGTTTACAGCCTACCAGCAGGCTCAGGAAGACGTCGCAACTGCTGAAGAAATGCTAAAAGACTCAGATCCAGACATGCGTGAAATGGCACAGGAAGAGTATAAAGAAGCAAAAGCTGCCATTGCTGCGCTTGAAGATGACCTTCAAGTATTGATGTTACCCAAAGATCCAAAAGACAATAACAACGTATTCTTGGAAGTGCGTGCGGGAACTGGTGGTGATGAAGCCGCGATTTTCGCTGGCGATTTATTCCGAATGTATAGCCGCTATGCAGAAACGCAAAAGTGGCGCGTTGAAATCGTGAGCGCTAACGAAGGCGAGCACGGTGGCTATAAAGAAGTTATCGCTAACATTAGTGGCGATGGTGTTTATGGCAAACTTAAGTTTGAATCTGGCGCTCACCGTGTACAACGTGTGCCTGAAACCGAATCTCAAGGCCGTGTTCACACCTCTGCATGTACGGTTGCCGTGATGGCAGAGATCCCAGAAGCAGAAGCAATCGAAATTAATCCATCTGACCTAAAAGTGGATACTTTCCGTGCTTCGGGTGCCGGTGGTCAGCACGTAAACAAAACCGATTCTGCTATTCGTATCACTCACTTGCCGACAGGCGTTGTGGTTGAATGTCAGGACGAACGTTCACAACATAAAAACAGAGCGAAAGCGCTGTCTGTACTAAGTGCGCGCTTACAGCAAGCAGAAGATGAAAAACGTGCAGCGGCAGAAGCTTCTGAACGTCGTAATCTAGTAGGTAGCGGTGACCGCTCTGAGCGTATTCGTACTTACAACTTCCCGCAGGGCCGTATTACCGATCACCGTATCAACTTGACGCTATATCGCCTTAATGAAGTGATCTCCGGTGAGTTGGGTGCTGTTATCGATCCGCTGGTTATTGAATATCAGGCTGATCTACTAGCAGCAATGAGCGAAAGCGATTAATGCCAACACTTAACATTGCCCAAGCCGTTGCTTGGGCAACCTCTGAGCTGCTACCACACTCCGAGTCAGCAAAGCTCGATAGCGAAGTGCTATTACTCCATGTTATCGATAAAAACCGCACTTATCTCTTTACTTGGCCCGAAGCTGAGCTTTCTACACTAGAGCAGCAGCGATTCGAAGAAAGTATCGCACGCCGTGTTACGGGAGAGCCTGTCGCACACATCACAGGTCAAAGAGAATTCTGGAGCCTGCCTTTAAAAGTCAACAACAGCACGCTTATTCCAAGGCCTGATACTGAAACTCTGGTTGAGCATGTTTTAACTCTCAGCATGCCAAATGACGCTCAGGTGCTAGACTTAGGCACAGGTACTGGCGCGATTGCACTGGCATTGGCGAGTGAATATCCAGCTTGGCAAATCATCGCAGTAGATGCTTCAGCAGATGCAGTGGCGCTTGCAAAGTCTAATCAATCTCAGTTGGGCTTTAGAAACGTGTCGATTTTGCAAAGTGATTGGTTTAGCGCGGTTGCGGAGCAACAGTTTGATTTGATTGTGAGTAATCCACCTTATATTGATGAAGCCGATCACCACTTATCACAAGGAGATGTGAGATTTGAACCGCTCAGCGCGCTGGTCGCGGATGACCATGGCTATGCGGATATTTTTCATATCATCAGGACGGCTAAGCAACATCTGAACTCGGGGGGATATTTGCTACTTGAACATGGCTTTGAGCAAGCAGATAAGATCCAACAGTTTTTTGCAGAAATGGCGTATATTAATATACTTACAATAAAAGATATGGCAGGGTGTGATAGAGTGACGTTGGCAATGTTGCCGTAAAGTCATGAACTCACACGAAAGTTAGGCGCTTCAATAGGATCCGCAATATGGATGATTTTTTGTTTTCAGACGAACCCGCTGACGTAGTTGAACCTGAAAAAGTAGGCACTTGGAAGGTTATTATTGTCGATGATGAGCCCGAAGTGCATGCAGTGACAAAGTTAGCACTGAGTGACTTTGAGTTTCAAAAAAAGCGTCTGGAATTTATTAGCGCTTATTCGGGTGAAGAAGCAAAGAAAATCGTCGATGCCAACCCTGATGCTGCGGTGGTGTTACTGGATGTTGTCATGGAAACCGACGATGCTGGTTTGCAGGTCGCAAAATACATTCGTGAAACCGCCAAAAACAATCATATCCGTATCATTTTAAGAACTGGTCAGCCGGGTCAAGCGCCTGAACGCCAAGTTATCGTGAACTACGATATCAACGACTATAAATCAAAAACAGAACTCACCGCGCAAAAGCTCTTTACTGTAGTCATGTCGAGTTTACGTTCATATCGTGACATTCTCGCCATCGATCAATCAAGACAAGGGCTTGAGAAAATCATTAAAGCCTCCCGTGATATTTTTGCTACTCACTCAATTGAGAGTTTTATTGAGGGAGTGTTACAGCAACTCACTTCGCTGATAGGCACGGTCGACCAAGCCATGTATGCAACGTCACTTGCGGCGGGTAAAGAGCCCGGTCAAACGAACGATCAACTGGTTGTATTTGCGGGGCGTGGAGAGTTTGAAAGTAGCGAAGGTAAGCCGATTTCTGAAGTACTTAGCAGCGACCAAATGGATGCTTGCTTAAAAGCACTACAAGATAAAGACATTGTATATAAAGACAATTATCTATTCGCCTATTGCTCCAGTGACTATAACCACGCCTCAATGCTATTTGTGTCTGGTATTCCTGAATTCTTAACCGAAACCCAGCGCCATTTAATTGATATTTTTGCTCAGAATATGCAATTGGCGTACGAAAATGTACAGCTACAAGCCGAGATTGAAGATACCCAGCAAGAACTGGTGATCCGTTTAAGTGAAGCGCTTGAGCTTCATTCCACCAATACCGGCAATCATGTGAAGCGGGTGGCATATCTTTGTCATACGCTTGCCAAAGAAATGGGTCTTTCTGATAAAGAAGCTGAGCTGGTGAAAATGGCGTCACCACTGCACGATGTGGGTAAAGTTGGTATT
The DNA here is from genome assembly GCF_001709235.1 of Pseudoalteromonas sp. BMB. Classification (NCBI taxonomy): domain Bacteria; kingdom Pseudomonadati; phylum Pseudomonadota; class Gammaproteobacteria; order Alteromonadales; family Pseudoalteromonadaceae; genus Pseudoalteromonas; species Pseudoalteromonas sp. BMB. The sequence continues at coordinate 13,313 of NZ_MBQA01000189.1, read as the reverse complement.
CCTGACGCGATTTTAAATAAGCCTAGCAAGCTGGATGACGAAGAGTGGAAAGTCATGCAAACCCATACAGACAAAGGCTTTGACTTGTTAAAAGATTCTCGCCGTGAGATTGTCAGTGCGGGCGCGTTAATCGCTCGTGACCACCATGAAAAATGGGATGGCAGCGGTTATCCGAAAGGTAAAAAAGGCGATGAAATACACCTTTATGGTCGCATCGTAGCACTAGCTGATGTGTATGATGCGTTACGCCATAAACGTTGCTACAAAGAGGCATGGAGCCAAGAAGAAGCGCAAAAAGAGATTACTGCGCAAAAGGGAAAACACTTTGACCCCAAACTCGTAGATGTATTCAACCGTTGTATTAATGAGTTAGAATTGATCCTACAACGTTTCCCTGATTAGAGAATAATATGGATTACATGGCGTTAAAACATACGCACTTACTATTTGTGGTATTGAGCATAGTGCTATTTTACACTCGGGCGTTTTCGCGTTTGGGCTCTGGTAAGTTAGCAACAAACAAAGGCGTGTTTATTACCAGCCACAGTGTAGACACTTTGTTGTTAGTTACAGCGGTTATTTTGGCGGTAACGGCTGGGCTCAATCCTGCACAACAACCTTGGCTGCTACAAAAAATAGTTTTAGTGTTTGGTTATATTGCACTGGGTTTTGTTATTGGAAAAACAAGTGTTAAAAAGACCAAATATTTGGCGCTCGGCGCTGCAACATTGGTACTAATGGCCATCGCGCATCTCGCTGTAAGTAAGCAGAGCTTCTTTGCTTAACCATTTCAATTGGCGCTTGGTTTATCACCGAGCGCTTCTATATCTCCATAATAAGTAAACATTTTTACTATTTCAGCGAACGATAGATTGGTATTACTAAATTTCCCCCCTTGGGAATATGACAAAAAGTGGTAAACTAGTCTTTCTAAATGAAAGCAATTCAAGAGAAACTGAATTCTATGAAGAATGATATCTGGTTAGATGAGAATGACTTATCTCTCGATGACAATTCAGATGCATTTTCCTATCCGCCGTTGATCCGTTGTATCAAGGCTGAGCAAAGTTGGGATGCACAAGCTGACACCAATGAAACTTTGTGTCAGTTAGCGGAGCTTGAATTTGCCGTGGATGAAATTCGCCATAAGCATGCAAACAATCATAAATGTTTGGATGAAATCTTAGACGCTTTTTATACCTTGTGGCTATTCAGTGGCAGCAGTCAAAAGGTGCCTGAATATAAGCTCAATAGCGTTTGTTACGCACTTTCTATGCGCAGTGGCACCAATACCGCACTGGGTCTTGTCTTGGTGCATCTGCTTGAACGAGCGAAATTAGAGGCCAGTCTTGCCCTAAGCCAAGGAGAGATTGTCGTACACGTCGCTTTTAGCGAAGAAGAAGGTTATGTCATTGAGCCAAGCTCAGGCCACCAGAGCTGGTACATAATTCCAGAAAACGAAAACAACCAAGATAAAGAGCAAGAAAAAGACCAAGAGCCGATGGAGCTTATTTTTAACGAAGAGTCGTTAAAGCTTTATTTGTCTCAGCAAAAATGGGCGTTTATTGCCGCAGAAAAGTTTGGTCACGCGTTAAGTTGCGTCGAGCAATTGATGGATATCTTAGGCGATGATCCTTATGAACGTCGTGATAGAGGCTATCTACTCAACCAATTAAATTGTCCGAAGATGGCAAAAGACGACTTACAGTTTTTTGTTGATGAATGTCCGGACGACCCAACCATTGAAGTGATCCAGCATCAGATCAAAGAGTTGGCCGATCATAATAATATTTTGCATTAAAAATAGTTATATAAAAAATAATAACAGCGAGGATTTATGGAGCAAAGCGCTGCGCTCGTTACCAATAACGCGGTAATTATGGGCCTATTGGCCGTTATTCTGGGATTTGTTTTTTACACATCGAGTCAAAAAAGCGGAGTTTGGGCAAAGTTTTACAAGTACGTGCCAGCGCTGTTGATGTGTTATTTCTTACCATCTCTGTTAAATACCTTTGGTATCGTTGATGGCAACAATAACGATGTTTACACGGTAGCAAAGTATTATCTGTTACCCGCTTGTTTGGTGCTATTGACACTGAGTATTGACCTAAAATCGATAGCGGCTTTGGGTAAAAAGGCAATTATCATGTTCCTAACGGGAACGGTGGGTGTGGTGATTGGTGGCCCAATTGCACTTTTACTTACTGCTACCTTTATGCCTGAGCTACTTGGTGTAACTGGCCCTGAAGCTGTATGGCGTGGTATGGCCGCGCTTGCAGGAAGCTGGATTGGTGGCGGTGCCAATATGGTGGCGATGAAAGAGATTTACGGCGCAGGCGGAGAAATCTTCACCATCATGGTAACGGTTGATATTGTTGTCGCAAACTTGTGGATGGCGTGCTTGCTCTATATGGCGGCGCGCAATAAAGAAATTGATGCGCGAACAGGGGCGGATACTTCTTCAATCAACCGCCTAATTGACAAAGTACAAGCATTTGAAGCCGAGCACGCAAGAAAACCCGAGCTCAAAGATTTGATGATCCTAGTTGGTTTTGCTTTTGGTGCAACGGGGCTTGCGCATTTTGCTGCGGATCTACTGGTGCCATTTTTTAGTAGTAACTACCCTGAGCTGAAGAAGTTCTCTCTTCACAGCAAACTGTTTTGGATCATAGTCCTCGTTACGACCATAGGCCTGGCTCTTTCGTTTACCAAAGCACGTCAATATGAAGCGGTTGGCGCGTCAAAAATTGGCTCAAGCTTTTTATATATTTTAGTAGCAACCATTGGTCTACACATGGATATCACCAAAATTGTTGAGGCGCCTAAATACGTCGTTATTGGTGTTATTTGGATGGCCGTGCATGTTGGTTTGTTATTTATCGTTGCTAAATTAATTAAAGCACCTGTGTTTTATGTTGCCGTTGGCAGTAAAGCAAACATTGGTGGTGCGGCATCTGCGCCGGTGGTGGCCTCGGCTTTCCACCCAGCGCTTGCTCCGGTCGGTGTGTTACTGGCGGTGCTTGGTTATGCCCTTGGTACTTATATGGCTTGGTTATGCGGACAATTGCTTCGTGTAATAGGCAGCTAAAGGATAAAAAATGAATACAGATATTATTAACGTTGCGGGACGAGAAGTTGCAAACGATAAGCCGTTTGTACTGTTCGGTGGAATGAATGTGCTTGAGTCTCGTGACTTAGCAATGCAAATCGCAGAGCATTACGTTGAGGTCACAAGTAAACTTGGGATCCCATACGTATTTAAAGCGTCATTTGATAAAGCTAATCGCTCGTCAATTAACTCTTACCGTGGCCCTGGCATGGAAGAAGGCTTAAAGATTTTTGAAGAAATCAAAAAGACCTTTAATGTACCGGTTATCACCGATGTACATGAGCCATTTCAAGCAAAACCCGTTGCGGAAGTTGCTGATGTGATCCAGTTACCGGCGTTTCTTGCCCGTCAAACAGACTTAGTTGTCGCGATGGCAGAAACTGGCGCGGTGATCAACGTGAAAAAACCACAGTTTTTAGCACCACATGAAATGCGTCATATCATTAAGAAGATCAATGAAGCGGGTAATGACAAAGTTATCCTCTGTGAACGCGGCAGTAGCTTTGGTTATAACAACCTTATCGTGGATATGCTGGGCATGGATGACATGAAGCGTATGGCTCCTGTTATTTTTGATGCGACACATGCACTGCAGCGTCCGGGTGGTCGTAGCGACTCTGCCGATGGCCGCCGTGCTCAGGCTGCTGAGCTTGCTCGTAGCGGTATGGCACTTGGGTTAGCTGGACTCTTTATTGAAGCGCATCCGAATCCAAATGAAGCTAAGTGTGATGGTCCTTGTGCATTGCCACTGGCTAAACTTGAAGGCTACCTACAACAGATGAAAGCGGTAGATGAGCTAGTTAAGAGTTTTGCGCCACTGGACACCAGCGCAGCTGATTTATAATCTATACCCAAGCGACCTCATAATTAGATGTTGTTTGGGGATTTTACTTGCCCGCGGTTAGCGGGTTTTTTATAGGCATGAATGAATGTCACGACGAGTTCCACCATTAAATGCATTAAAAGCCTTTGAGGCGGCGGCACGACACCTGAGCTTTACCAAAGCGGCGGAGGAGTTGTACGTCACTCAAGCTGCGGTTAGTCATCAAATTAAAATCTTAGAAGAACATCTAGGTTTAAAACTGTTTTTGCGAAAAAATCGCTCCTTACTGTTAACTGAGGAAGGGCAGGGCTATTACCTCGATATTAAAGATATTTTTTCACAATTAATCGATGCGACTGAAAAGCTCCTAGCGCGAGGCGCAAAAGGGTCGTTAACGGTGAGTTTGACGCCGAGCTTTGCAATTCAATGGTTGGTACCAAGGCTGAGTAACTTTAATGAGTTGCACCCTGAAATCGACGTACGGATCAAAGCCCAAGATCACGACGATAATTCGTTAACGGATGATGTTGATGTCGCGATTTACTACGGTCGTGGTAACTGGAATGGGGTGCAAACCCATAAGCTACATACTGAGTACTTTGTGCCATTATGTAGTCCATTTTTGTTAACTGGCCCCAAACCGCTAAATCAGCCAAGCGATTTGGCCCAGCATACTTTACTCCATGACACCACGCGTCGCGCTTGGAAAGCATGGATGAAAACCGCTGGGGTCAGAAATGTGGCGGTAAATACCGGGCCTATCTTCAGTCACTCTTCTATGGTGTTACAGGCAGCAATTCACGGCCAAGGCGTGGCGCTGGGCAATAGCGTACTGGCAAGACCGGATATAGATGCAGGGCGACTGGTTATTCCGTTTAGTCACCACCTCGAAAGTAAAAATGCCTATTATTTGGTATTTAGAGAATCGCAGTCAGAGCTGGGTAAAATAGTTTCATTCAAAGAATGGATGCTCGGTATGGTAGAACACGAACAAGAGTTAAATAGTTTATGAGCGCAGTAAATATTGAATGGCACTATGCTGAAAACCCAGTTGCACAGTTTATTTTTGCCCATGGTGCAGGTGCAGGAAGCGATAGCGATTTTATGCAGGAAATGGCTAAATTGCTTGCTTCTATGGGCGTTCAAGTTGGGCTCTTTGACTTTGAATATATGCAGCAAGCCAAACAAGAAGGGAAAAAACGCCCACCAGAGCGTGCCCCTAAGCTACTCGCGTATTTTCAGCAAGTACTGGCCGCAGTAGAACCAAGTTTACCGCTCTTTATTGGTGGTAAGTCAATGGGCGGGCGTATGGCATCTATGCTAGCCTGTGAAACCACTGTAAAGGTGGAAGGAGTACTTGCGTTTGGCTACCCATTCCACCCGCCAGGTAAGCCGGAAAAGCTCAGAGTGGACCATTTTCCTGAGTTGAAGTGCCCGTTGCTCATTTTACAAGGCGAACGTGATACCTTTGGCAATCGTACAGAGGTTGATGCCATGTGCTTTCCAGAGCAAGTCATGGTGAAATGGCTCAAAGATGGCGACCATTCACTCAAGCCACGTAAGGTGAGTGGTGTAAGCGAGTCAGAGAGCCGCGTGAATGCTGCCGTGATTGCGGCGAATTTTATTAAGGAGCGCTGTCATGGCTAAGCTCTACTTGATTATTGGCAGCGTGTTTTGTTTATTGTCTGTGGCTTTAGGCGCGTTTGCCGCTCACGGTCTCAAAGGACGTTTGAGCGACTATGCCATTGGTATTTTTAATACGGCGGCGCAATACCAAATGACTCATGGTCTTGCCATTATTGCCACCGCGTTTTTAATCAAATGGGGCCTCAAGGTACAAGTTGCTGGTGGCTTTTTTATTGCGGGTGTATTGCTATTTAGTGGTAGTCTGTACTTACTAGCCTTAACAGGCATGAAATGGCTAGGGCCAATCACCCCAATCGGTGGTACCTGTTTTTTAATTGCTTGGATTTTATTGATAGTTCAAGCTGCTAAATCTTCCTTTTAATCTAGAGAATCTAATGTCGAGTATCGTTATCTATTGTCGCGGTGGTTTTGAAAGTGACGCCGCAGCCGAGATTAATCATTATGCTGCAAAGCATGGAATTGCTGGCTACGTAAAAGCTAAGCCGAATACTGCTTTTGTAACATTTGAGTGCTTTTCGCCAAATGATGCTGAGACCTTAGCGAAGAAAATCGACTTTAAGAAACTGGTGTTTGCAAGGCAGTGGTTTGTTGGCACTTTACATACCCACATGCCGATTGAAGACAGAGTGAGCGTGATAAAAGCGGCTGTGGAAGGTTTTCCTTTGTGTGGTGAGCTGCGCGTTGAAACGCCAGATACTAATGAAGGAAAAGAACTTTCTAAATTCTGTAAAAAGTTTTCAACCCCATTGTCTAAGGCGCTCGAGAAGCAAAACAAGCTGACTCGTGAGGTAAAACCTGCCAAGCCTGTATTACACGTATTGTTCCTTGCCAATAACACCGCTTATGTCGGTTATTCGTTTAGTGATAACAATTCGCCATTCTTTATGGGGATCCCACGTCTGAGAATGCCATCGGACGCACCAAGTCGTTCGACGCTAAAATTAGACGAGGCATTCCATGTCTTTGTGCCTAAAGATCAGCAAGAGACACGTGTGCGCGCGGGGATGCGAGCAGTTGATTTAGGTGCTTGTCCTGGCGGTTGGACATACCAACTCGTACGTCGAGGTATGTTTGTCGCCTCAATCGATAATGGCCCGATGAATGATGACCTGATGGAAACGGGACAAGTGAAGCACTATCGTGAAGATGGATTCAAATATCGCCCAGAAAAACGCAATATTGATTGGCTGGTGTGTGATATGGTCGAAAAGCCAACGCGTGTTGCTGATCTGATGGTGGACTGGGTGGTGAATGCGTTTGCTCGAGAGCTGATCTTTAACTTAAAGCTACCGATGAAAAAACGCTTCGATAGCGTGTATGAATGTCTTACGCTTATCCATGAAGAGCTGCAAAAGTATAATGTGGATTATGAGATCCAAGCAAAGCACCTATATCATGACCGTGAGGAAGTTACGGTACATATTAATGTGCTTAAAGTACCGCAAAATTTGTATAGCTGATTTTAAACGATAACAAGATCGCCGCGTAAAGCGGCTCCCACACGGGTGTTACCTTAGTTGTAGGAGCGATTTTACATCGCGATCTTTTTGTCTTAATCAATCAGTCTTAATAACTTGTTACGCGGTTGATTTCTGTAAGCGATGTCACCCCAGCGGCGGCTTTTTTCAGGCCAGACTTACGTAAGTTATCAAAACCTAACTGCTCTGCTTTTTCGGCAATCTCAAGAGAATTACCCCCTTCCATGATCAGGTGCGAAAGCTCTGGCGTGATTTTTACCACTTCATAAATACCCACACGGCCTTTGTAACCGTCGGTACAGTTTTCACAGCCTTTAGGCGCGAAAAGGGTAATCTCTTTAATTTGCTCGGCAGTAAAGCCTTGCCCTAACAAGGCTTCTTCCGGCAGCGTTTCAGGTGTCTTACACTTAGGACAAAGGCGCCTTGCGAGACGCTGGGCGATAATCAAACTCACCGAGCTTGCTACGTTGTACGCCGGCACACCCATGTTTAATAGACGGGTGAGCGTTTCAGGCGCAGAATTGGTGTGTAGCGTACTCAATACTAAGTGACCAGTTTGGGCGGCTTTTATTGAGATCTCAGCGGTTTCAAGGTCACGGATCTCACCAACCATCACCACATCCGGATCCTGACGCAAGAATGCTCTCAAGGCATTGGCGAAAGTCATATCCGCTTTGGTATTGATTTGTACTTGGTTAATACCCTCAAGGTTTATTTCGACAGGGTCTTCCGCCGTGCTGATATTGCGCTCTGGCTGATTAAGAATATTCAAGCCAGTGTAAAGTGACACGGTTTTACCAGACCCCGTTGGGCCGGTTACCAAAATCATGCCCTGAGGCTGCTCTAGTGCGTCGAGGTAGAGCTTTTTCTGCTCTGGTTCATAACCTAGCACGTCAATGCCGAGCATGGCGCTAGACGAATCTAGAATACGCATTACGATTTTCTCGCCCCACATGGTAGGCAGTGTACTCACACGAAAATCGATACTTTTGCGTTCGGAGATCTTTAATTTAATGCGGCCATCTTGCGGTTTGCGTTTTTCTGCTATGTCTAAGTGCGCCATCACTTTGATACGGGCGGCGAGGCGAGTTGCTAGTGTGTTTGGTGGACTTGCCATCTCATGTAGCAGGCCATCGATACGAAAACGCACGCGATATTTCTTCTCGTAGGGCTCAAAGTGTAGATCCGACGCGCCTTTTTTTATCGCGTCCATTAAGATTTTATTGATATAAACGATGATTGGCGCATCGTCTTTATCTTCGTTGGTGTTTTGCTGTTTAGGCTCGTCATCAACTTCTAAGTCGGCAAATTCTTTAAATTCTTCTTCAGAAATCGAGAGGCCGCCCGTTGCATCAAACAGCTGATCAATCTTTGCTTCGAGTTTTTTGTAGTCGGCTACCAGTACTTCACACTGTAATCCAGTACTAAACTCAAAGTTTTCAAATGCGCCAAAGTCAGTAGGATCAGAAGCTGCAACGTAGAGTTTTCTACCTTTTTGTACCAGCGGTAAAATATGGTGCTTACGGATCAGTTTTTCTTTGACTAGCGCTGGTGGAATTTCACTAACGTTAAAGTGATCAAGATTAAAAAAGGGCACCTTGAATAAGTCTAGGCATTCTTCAGCTAGCTCTTTGGAGCTCATTCCTGAACTTAGGCAAATTAACTCGGCGGTGGTGTTTGCTTCTGACTGGCGAGACTTTATTTGCTCAGCAGTGACTCGCCCTAAGGTAATAAATTTACGCAGTAGCGGGGAATGATGTTCCATAGTACCTCTTTGCCTTCACATTGAATGCATATTCAATATTTATCATTAAGTTGGAAAAATGCCAAGTTATCACGTTGAGTGTAGAGTAAATTTTACTAATTATTTAGTCTTACTTTCACTTTTGCTAGATTGATAAACTCATTGTGTAATCTATCTGTCTCTTGCAGGCTTTCAAGTAGCGGTCGGTCGTTGTCTAGGATGTAGTCCGCTTTTGCTTGTTTATCTGCGCGCGGTAACTGCGACTCGATAATACGTTTTACTTGCGCTGCATCTACCAAATCTCGGCTGGTTGTTCTTGCGATTTGCGTATCAACCGCGACATCAACAAGTAAAGTGGCATCGCAGTAGCGCTCTAAGCCATTTTCGAACAGCAGGGGCGCCGCTAAAACCACGTAATCGCTTTGCGCTGCGTTTAACTGCGTGAGTATTTCATTACGGATAAGCGGGTGAAGTAGCTCATTAAGCCACTGTTTTTTGTCGTCATCAGCAAAAATAATGGCTCTTAACTTAGCTCTATCTAAGTTGCCGTCCGGCTGTAAAATGGCACTGCCAAATTCATCAGTAATTGCTTGTAGCCCTGTGCTGCCTAGCGCGACTACTTCTCGTGCAACGATGTCGGCGTCAACAACCACTATCCCTTTTTGCTGCAAGTGGTTAGTGATGGCCGTTTTACCCGCACCAATACCGCCCGTTACCCCTAAAATCCAATTATTCGTTTTTAGCATTGTGTTACTTTACATTATTAAGTTTACGTACCACAGCTGCAGCTGCTCGCCGTACATTAAGGTGATCCAGCCTGCAATGGCTAAGTAAGGGCCAAACGGAATAGGCGTGGCTTTATCTCGGCCTTGAACACTTAATTGGATACTACCAATGATTGCGCCGACTAGGCTTGAAAGTAGCACTATAGTTAAGATTGCTTGCCAACCCATCAATGCACCAAAGATGGCTAGCAGTTTAAAGTCGCCATAGCCCATGCCTTCTTTACCTGTGAGTAATTTAAAGAGCCAATACACGCTCCATAAACTCAAATAACCTATGGCCGCACCGATAATGGCATCATTGGGCTCAATGCCAACACCAAAACAGCTGACAACCAGTACTAACCATAAGGTTGGTAGTGTTAATTGATCGGGCAGCAACATTTCGTCGATATCGATAACCGTAAGTGCGACTAATACCCAAGTAATCAAAATGTACAGAGTGGCTTCTAAAGTGGCACCAAAATGCCACGCAACCCATGTGGAGAGTAGGGCGGTTGTTAGCTCTACCAAAGGATAGCGGACAGAGATTGACGCGTCGCAGTGGTTGCATTTGCCTTTTAATAATAGCCAGCTGATCAGTGGAATGTTTTGCCACGCTTTAATCGGCGTTTTGCAGCTGGGGCAATGAGAATTTGGTTTAATTAAATTAAACACGGGGACTTCAGAGGTTTGTTTTGGAAGCTCACCGGCAAGCAACACGCGACACTCTGATTGCCAGCTCTGCTTCATCATTTTAGGTAAGCGAAGAATAACCACATTGAGGAAGCTACCGATGCAAAGGCTTACGAGTCCGACGGTGAGTAACCAATACCATAACTGGGTTTGCATCAAGTTGATAATATCTTGCATAAGTTGGGCGCTTGCTTATATTTTTTGTTTAAATTACCGAGGCATACTCGGTATGGATTTTTGCAGTTTACCACACAGCACTATTGAGAGGCACAGCACTGCACCTCTTAATAGTGTAATTTTGTGAACAAAATTAAATAACAGAACCTAGTTGGAATATCGGTAAGTACATGGCAATGATAAGGCCACCGATCAGTACGCCGAGTACCACCATAATGAGTGGTTCTAATAGGCTAGAAAGGCCATCCACCGCATCATCGACTTCTTGTTCGTAGATGTTAGCAACCTTTGCTAACATACCATCTAAAGAGCCTGATTCTTCACCAATAGACACCATTTGCACCACCATATCTGGGAAGACTTTGGTGTTATGCATTGCCCAGTGCATTTGGTTACCCGAGTTAACCTCTGCTTTAATCTCTTTAATTGCGTTTTTGTAGATAATATTGCCTGATGCACCTGCGGCAGAATCGAGCGCATCACCAAGGGGAACACCCGCTGCAAAGGTGGTTGAAAGCGTGCGAGCATAACGCGCCACCGCTGCCTTTTTAAGGATCTCACCAATCACTGGAATGCGCAACATCATACGGTCATTAAAATGCTTTACCTCAGGGCTACGAATAAGCATTTCTTTATAGGTATAGCCAAAAAGACCAATACCAAGTACAAATATCCACCAGTATTCCTGCATAAATTCGGAAATTGCGATAACCATTAGCGTGAAAGCGGGGAGTTCTGCACCGAAGCCGTTAAATATATCTTGAAACTGAGGCACAACGAAAATAAGCAAAATACCAGTTACAATTAAAGCCACAGCGATAACAGCGATTGGATAAAATAACGCTTTTTTTATTTTAGACTTTAGTGCTTCTGATTTTTCTTTGTATAGAGCTACTCGATCAAAAATAGTATCCAGTGCTCCTGATTGTTCTCCTGAGTGGACAAGATCACAATAAAGTTCATCGAAATATCTAGGATGAGCACGCAGTGACCTGGCAAGAGGTTGTCCTGCTTTAACTTCATCGCATATATGGCCAATTAGTTTTGAGAGGCTTTTATTTTTAATTCCTTTTGATAGCATCTCTAGGGTTTGTACCAAAGAAACACCAGCCATCAACATTGTGGCAATTTGCCTTGTGGTAGTCGCAATATCTGCGGCGGTTATTTTCTTTGCGCCACCAAAACCAAAAAGAGGCTTTGGTTTTCGTTTTACTTTTGACGGAATAACGCCTTGCTTGCGAAGTTGAGCTTTCACTAACGCGACACTCTGACCTGTCATTTCACCTTGAAGTTTTTTTCCTCGGTTATTAACACCGGACCATACAAAAGTGTCTAAGCTATTCGCATTATTCTTATCTGATTTCATGACTTAGCAGGTGCCCTCAGCGATGCAAGTACTAGATGAATTAAGAGACCAAATGATAGTATTGTTACTTTCAGAGCCTTCAAGAATGTAGTTGTCATTTGTACCATTTGAAGCGCTCGGGTTAGCAATACCCGTAATTTTTATTGTTGAGTCAAGGCTTATTTGAACAGAGCTTACGTGTAATGGAGAACTTATTGATGACAAAGATAGACCTAGTTTTTGAAATGTATTGCAGTTTTCTAACTGATAAGCTCCTCTAGTTACGTAGCAAGTTTCAACTCCTTTCTTTACAGCTTCTACTGCAATTATCACTTCAACAAATCTTGCTTTTTTAAATTTGTTGTCAAAAAGGGGTATGGCTATACCTGCAAGAATGGAGATAATAGCTATTACAACCATAACTTCCAGCAAAGAATATCCAAGGCTAACAGAATAGCCTTGGTATTTGTATGAATTTGCCCTACTAGCAAAGACCATCGGCTATACAGTCACCTGTTTGGGCCCATGTTAATGTTCCATTGCTTGCTGTCGGGGTAAGTACAAATGTACTGCTGTCAACTGATGCGGCTCCCGTTGCTGTAATTACGGCAGTTGTTGCTGTAACTGCAACTGAGGCTACGTGCGTTCCAGCTGCTGCACCATCAGCATCCAGGCCGATTTCGTCAGCAGTATCACAATTAGCTAAAACACCAGCGCCACGAGTTTGGAAGCAAATATCAACGAGCTGTTTTACCGATTCGGCCGCCAACACTACTTCTGTAAAGCGAGCCTTCTTGGTGTAGTTTTGATAAGCAGGCAGAGCCACTGCTGCAAGGATACCGATGATCGCGATAACAATCATTAGTTCGATTAGGGTAAAACCACCCTGTTGTTTTTGAGTCATGATGTGTCTCCTAAATTTTAAGTGACTTAACCATAATAAGTTTAAGTTAAGCGTTTATTAAAACCTTTGCAATAATTACCAATCCATCGAATCAACAAACTGGTGTGCTCAAATTTACTTAACGGTGACCAAGAGGATGAAACAAACACATCGTTCCAAGTCCCTACAAGCTAGACCCGTTAAATTTGTGACCGGTCCCTAATCAACTAAGAGTGTAGCACCGATTTAGTTTCAGCGATCACAATTAACATTTACTTTAATAGTAAACGCTGAGCTCAGCAATTGAATTTTAATAATAAATTATTGATTCTCTTGCGGTAGCTCAAGCTTTCCTAATATCGGTTCAAAAAACGAACGGAACCAATCGTTACCGAACATTAAGATCTTGTTACACTCTAGTTCTTTTGTCGTATTTAACGGGTTTTAAGTAGGTTTGTCAACGAAATAGAAAACTTTATCTATTACGTGGGATTACGGGAAAGTACAGAACACTCCGTTTATGGTAGCGATTTTGTTATTGAATAAGGCTAGGGCCTGTTGACCTTTGCTGTTTGATTTTTGTTCTTCTGAGTGTGTTTTGGTCGCGACGCTCGACTTGCCGCCTAGTAATCTAGGCAAAAGTTGAGCAA
>NZ_MBQA01000188.1:0-6630 GCF_001709235.1 Pseudoalteromonas sp. BMB | reverse complement strand
GGTATAGATAACCATGGTTCTTTGAGTGATAACACATTAGACCGACACGCGGTTTACTTTAATGGGGATGGTATTCACTCTAAGTATATAAAGGATGGAGATTCACCCCTCTCTAGAAATACAAAACTAATGTCCACTAAAGCGAATACGACGGAAACAACAGCGTCGTTTACCTTGACAACTACCTCCTTGCCAAAGCACCAGTGAGCACTGAGCGCTATCAATACGATTTGCAGGGGAGATTAATCTCAACGCTAGATGGTAATCAAAATGCTGAACTAGGCCTTGGTGCAACACAAGCGCAAATAAACACCAAAGCAGTTCAAGAAGGGATGCGTAACGAATACGATATCTTAGGTAATATCCGACAGACCACTGACCGTGAAGGGGCACAAACCCTTTATTATTATGACGCAGAGGGTAATGTGCGTTATGAGATTGACGCAGAAGGTCAAGTTACTCAATATTGGTACACTAGCTTTAATCAACGCTCTCAAATTATTCGTTATCACACCCAGTTAACCGCTGCTGATATAAGCAGCAATGGCCTGATTGGTGGTTTAGTTACAAACACAGTGGCAGGCGGTAGTCAGAGTATTGATGCGTATTTGCAATCTAAAGTCGGTGGCGGTGAAAAATTTAAAGAAAGCTTCTCCTATACCGCGCGTGGTCTATTAGCGAGCAAAGTGGATGCAGAGGGATATCTAACCACGTTTGAGTACAATGCCTTTGCACAGCTAATCAAACAAACACAGCGAACGCATCAGACGATGTTGGCAAAACAACTTGGTCGTCGTGATATGCTAACGTACACCGAGTTTGATTACGATAACCGGGGACTACTGACAACGACCACACTCAGTGGTGGCAATGAGAGTCAAACTAGCAGTAAAACCTATGATGCCTTTGGTCGGGTGTTAAGTACAACCGATGGCAATAATAACACCACAAATATCAGTTACACCGTTAACGGTGGCGATGATAAAGTGGGTCGAGTGGTAACGAGTACACAAGTGGTTGATGGCACAAGCCGTGAAATCATCACCCAATACGATATGCTCGGCCGTGTGTTGTCAGTTAAAAATGCATCGGGCCATATTACTCAGTACAGCTATGATGACAACAGCAATACCACCACGGTCACACAAGCGAATGGCACACAGGTAAAAACGACACGCAATGCCCGAGGCCAAATAGAATCTGTCACGCAACTAGATGCACAAAGTAACGTACTAAGCACCAGTGCGTTTGAGTTTGATGCCAACGGCAATGTAATTAAAACCCTACTCAATGGTGCAGTTCAAAAACACACTAGTTACGATAAAAACAATCGTATTCATGTAGTGACGGATCCTAACGGCAATCAGGTTGAAACTCAGTACGATAATGTGGGCCGGGTAATAGCCAGCATTGTAGACCCCAAAGGGTTAAAGCTGACTACCACGTTTGAACATAATAAACATGGCAGTGAGGTAATAAAGAGTGAGCGAATTAATACCGTTGTCAGTGGCGGTAACCAAAGTGTCGGTACTATCAATAGCACTACCACCACGTTTGACTCACAAGGTCGCGTGCTATCACTGGAAGTCCATCAAGGTGGTACTCGTCAAAGCCTAACACAATATCAGTACGGCGGAACGGATAATCAACTGCAAGTGACACAGGGCTCGGGCAGTCACGCCGTGACTACCCACTATGAGTATGATGCGTTAGGGCGTTTGGTCAAATCGGGTAAAGGAGCACAGATAACCACCTATCAATATGATAATAATAACAATGTGGTTAAGAAAGTCTCAAATATAGACCAACGTAGCAAAATTGAGCTGTTTACCTATAACGAAGCAAACCAGTTAACCGCAACACTGCTGTCGGCGAAACACCCATCAGAGGGAAGTACAGCTTATGAGGTGACGCGTTTTGAGTATGATGTGAATGGTCAGCGTATTGCCGAGCATCGTTATGCTAGCTTTATGGTTAACCCAAATGAAGCCACGCTCAATCAGCTAGTTACAGATTTTGCAAAGACAAACAGCAGCAGTGCAGTGTCCTCTTACACAAGCTATGATGAAAATGGCCGTAAGTCCTTGCATATCAATGCCGATGGTGGGGTAACGCAATGGCATTATGATTTACAAGGCAGAGTGTTTGAAGTCACTCGCTGGGGACAAAGGGCAAGTGTGAATGCAACGGCACAAGCTCAATTAAAGCAAGGGAAGATGGTGGCTTCATTATTGAGCAAGTATGGAGCGGCTACAGCAGATAGTCGTATTCGCACTTTGTATAATGATAGAGGGCAAGCGCGCTACACCATCACACTGGTTGAGGGAACCCAAGCCAGTGTAAAAGAAAGCCGTTATGATGCTGCTGGTCAGCTTATAGGTACTATTGCGTATTCTCAGTTGATTGCATTTGATGCAAGTGCAGACATTGCAACACTACAACAGCATATTACAAGTGAAGAGCATGCTCGACAATCTGCCTTATTTTATGATCCGGCCGGACGTTTACGCTTTAGTATCGATACCCTAGGGTATGTGACTGAGCAGCGCTATAACGAAGTCAATGATGTTATTAGTGAAGTGGCTTATGGTACATCGCTGGCCGATAACAGCGTACTGCGTAACAAGTTAGAAGCCGGCACGCTTCATTATGAAGATTTACACACTCATTTTAGTGCAGGCTTGGTGAGTGACGCACGGGTGAACCATTCGGAATATAACGCCCAAGGCCAACTACAGTGGCGGGGGCATGCTGATGGGACATCGGAGACTTACCGTTATAATGACAATGGCTTAAAAGCAAGTTATACGAACCAAAAAGGAGCAACGTGGCGCTATGAGTATGACGACGCAGGACGGCTGGCCTTTGAGCGAGGTCCTGAAGTAAAAACCTACTTCTGGCAAAGCGGAGTATTAAAAGTAGCGGAAGGGGTTAGTTTAACCAAAGCATTTAGCTACGATGGCCTTGGCAATGTAACGAAAATAACGGAAGGTGGCCAAAGGAATAAACAATGGGTGAGTAGTTTACCACGCTCAGAGGTTAATTTTGGTTACGATAACGCAGGGCGTCAAGTACGAATAGAGCAAGCTGCGGCGAAACAAGGTCAGGCACTTAAGACGTTAATGGAATACGATGCCTTGGGTCGCATGATTAGCTCAACCAAAGGTGAAGTAACACTAAACCCGTACGATGCGAGCAAGTGGACAACGACCTTAAAAGTATATGACCATGCAGGAAATGTCAGATTTGAAGTGGATGGTGAAGGCAATGTTATTGAGCGTCAATACAATGCGCTAGGCCAAGAAGTGAAGCAAATCCATTATGCCGATAGTACGACTCGAGTGCATAGTCAAGGGGTGGCTTTATCGGATGTGGTAGACAGTAGCGGTAAGCTAAAACAAGGCAATAGTCTGAACCTAAGTGCGTCAGCTAGCTTAGATAGAGAAATAGTAAGTCACTATGATGCAGCGGGTCACAAAGTTGCTGTGATAGCTGAGGAGCAACATAGCCGCTTTAGTTACAATGCGTTTGGAGAGCAAATTAAGCAAGAACAATTGCTGACAGGGGCATTTGATAAAACCTATACCGCGTTAACGAACTGGTATTACTTCAATGAGAAAGGGCAAAAAATAGCACAGGTTGATGCTGATGGGTACTTAACTCAGTTTGAGTATAACGGGTTTGGTGAACTTAGCACACAGACGGAGTATGCCAAAGCGGTAACCTCAGCCTTGAATACATCGACTGCCCCTGTCGGTAGTGAAGGGAATGATGAGCAAGGTCATAACCGAGTGACGCAGTACCATTATGATGATATGGGAAGGCTGCATTATGAAGTGAAGCGAGACTCCAAGGTAGCAGTACAGAACACAGGAATGACCTATACGACAAAGCCACATGTAGTGACACGTCATCGCTATGATGAATTAGGCAATGTTGTGGAGCGCCAGTCATTGGCAACAGAGCAGTTGGATGTTGAGAATATTGCTTTTGAAAGCAGCAACAGTCAAGTGTGGGAATATGACGCGATTGGGCGGCAGGTACAAAGCGCGAGTGCGGTGATGAAGCACACGCGGGTGAATACAGATAAGTCACTCAGCGGTGGTGCCGTGGTCAGTGTGAATGGGCGTCAAGTAGATACGTTAGGGTATGACGTATTTGGTAATGTAGTCTGGCGTGCAGAGCATTATAATACTGGCAACTATGATGCAAATACACAGAAGATAAGTGAGCCCTCGTCAAGCGTGAATGACAGAGTGACTCGGCATGAGTATAACGTGAATGGGCAACTGATTAAGGAAGTAAATGCTGAGGGCGGCGTAACAACACACGAATACAATAACGTAGGGTTAATAGAGCGGACTCGGCAGCAATTCACTCAATGGGGCAGTGATAATGAACACTACCGTATTATCTATCAAACGTATCGTTCACGAGATGGTTATCCTGCCACAAAGTCGAGTGTCAATTATGGCCTTCCGCCAGGATTCACGTTTAATCCAGCAACAGGGAAACTATCGGGCCATGTCTATGGAGAGCCAGAAGAGTTTGGGGAGAAGTATTGGATTGATGTGACCATTGAAGCCAACTATTTATCTAATATTGCTTCAAGAGAACAGTCCATTTCCTTTAGCGCCGCAGATGGCAATAAAACGGTGACCTTAAACCACTGGCGAGCGCCAAACAACACAGGAGATGTCGTACAAGAGCGACTGACAACCTATCGTTACAATCGCAATGGCCAAGTTAAACATAAGTCTTTGGGAGTCGGTGCTGTTGGTCACATCTCATCACAACATGGGTGGAGTACTGCATATAACGCCTTTGGTGAAGTGAGTAAGGATGAAAAAGGGAGTTACGAATATAACCAGCAGGGACAACTGTACCGCACAAATAAAGATGATGGGGTACTAAAGACGTACCTTTACGATAAGGCTGGCCGCATGAAGTCGGTACAGCATGCGTTAGATGGGCTTACGGAATATAGCAGAAATGGTCAAGGGCAAGTCACAGAAATAAAGTTACCAGGCTTTACGCAAGGAGGTAACTATACGAGACCAACGATTAAGCAGGTTTTCGACCGTTGGGGGAATGTCATTGAGCTGACCGATGCGCAAGGCCACATTACCCAAGCACAATATAACTACCAGAATAAAGTCATCAAAGAGATTTTACCGATAGTAAGTGTGGTTGATGAACAAGGTACGACACAATTTATCACACCGGAAAATGTATTCAGTTATGACTTATCGGGCAATTTGATTAGCAAAACAGATGCCAATGGCCATCGCAACACCTTTGCTTACGATGAGAATGGAAATCAACTAACGCATCAGGATGGTGAAGGAAAGCAGACCCATATGAGGTATGACATATTTGGTCGCAAGGTGTCGGTGAAGGATGCTGAAGGCAAAGTGAGCATATCACAATACGATAAGTTGGACCGAGTGGTAGAAACGGGCCAGTATGGCGTGATAAACAATACATCAGGACAGTATCGTTTAACGAATGCATATCAATATGACGAGCTTGGAAACCGCACGCACGAAAAAGATGCGATGGGGGGAGAAAGTGCGTTTAAGTTTGATGCGCAAGGCCACATTATCCATAGCCTAGATGAGATGGGACGGGCGAAGAGCTATCTTTATGATTCAGATGGTAATCAACGTCTGGAGCGTTATGACGGTTTATATAGCTCAGGGAATACAGATCAGAATACCAGAGTATTTGATGACTATGGAAACCTACAATCTCAAAATGACTTGGGGGGTAAGGGATATAGCTATGAATATGGACGTAACTGGGATAATACGAGAGCAGATAACCAGCAGCAGCGCTCAGATAAGTGGGTAGAAACACTGGTGTTGGCAGGGACGACGCGTGAGCAGTTAGATATAGGTCGTTTAATCCGCAAAACCAATGAGCATGGTCAAGACATTAGATATAGCTACTACGAAAATGGTTGGTTGAAATCTATCACAGACAAAGCCACAGATGCGTATTCGTATTTTGAATATGACAGCTCAGGTCGCCGAGTGTTGGAGGTAAAGCAAGCTTGGGATGACCTAAAACGCGTTATCCGTCACGAGACTCAGACACAATATGATAGTCACGGGCGGATCGCTTTGGTAGAAACGACGGAGTTCACCAACAAAGCGGCAGCGGGTCAAGGAGAAGACTGGCAGGCTGATCGTATTCTATCGAGAGTACAATATGCGTATGATGCGGTAGGAAACCGTCGAAAGATGCTGGTTGAAAACGGATTAGTTACGCAACTAGAAGCACGAGAAAATAAGCTAACAACAGAGCAGCAATTTGAATTTATAAGAGGGGCGAAGTCTGGAGGAATAGGCTCTATAACGCTGAAGAATGAGTATGGACTTAAAGTAGATAGTTTAAAGGTTACGTATGTTCAGTCGGGTAAGGAGCGGGCGTTACCCGCGTGGCTGGAAGCAACAATCCATCAAGTAGATGAGCGAACGGTAATCATCAAGTTTGTACAGACGGCCGAAATCCCACCAGAGCATGGTGAATTTATCGTAAGGTTCAGTGCGATTGGGGCTGATAAAAAAGTACATAACAAAGATGTGTTATTTAAACTTACGAATCTGTCTCTTATACACATCTGAC
>NZ_MBQA01000187.1:0-50094 GCF_001709235.1 Pseudoalteromonas sp. BMB | reverse complement strand
GTCCAGTACAACCCACCACTTTATTTTCTAGATAGAGTGGCCGATACAAAACATCACGCTAAGTCTAAGCAAGGCTAAAACCATAACTTTAAATCTAGTACAAGACACTTTTTCACTTTATTTATAGTCATTGTTACTTGTCACATACTCAAACAGCACATCAAACTGAATAAATTTAAACCTGCCATAAAGCCCATAGAAACAACCTCGTTTTTCTCATTTATTAACTAATTAGTTACTCTTCTTAGCCTCCCAAATTTTAGTTATATCCTTAACAATTTTGCCACTAACCTCAGTAAATAGTTGGGATAAGCTAAATAGACTAACCTACTAAAAATGAGTTAATTTTTGTTTTCAAAACTACACCTAAGTACTAGACTAGAAGCAAAGCCATTGTCTAAAAATTGTTTCTATGTCAGCTCCATCTATTCAAAATGCCAAAATGTTAATCGTTGAAGATCAACCATTAGCATTGAGCTATATGAAACAATCTTTAGAACAGTTAGATTTCAGAAATTTAAAATTTGCAGAAAGTGCAGACAGTGCAAAAGAGCTTTGCACTATCAATAAGTTTGATCTCATCGTATGCTCTTTTGGTTTAGCAAAAAAGCAAAATGGCTATCAATTTTATGAAGAGTTACGGTCCAAACAGTTAATTCGCTCAAGTACCGCTTTTATTTTTATTTCTTCTGAAACTAGCCCCGAGTTAGTCCATAGTATTATCGAACTACAACCCGATGACTTTTTAGTTAAGCCCTTTTCAATAAAAGAACTACAAAACCGTATAGAACGAGTTTTAAAGCGTAAACAGGCTTTAAGGCATATAAACTTGCTTGTAGACGATAAGAACTATTCAAAGGCCTTAAAAGCGCTAGATCTAGAACTAGACAACAAAGATCATAACTACACTTCCCTACTCCTAAAGCTAAAAGGAGAACTTCTACTCAGACTTAATCAACTAGAAGAAGCTAAGTCTTTTTACAAGTCGGTTTTGGCTCTGCAAAAGTTTACATGGGCAAAGCTAGGCTTGGTCGAGGCGCTCATTACCAACAATGAAGATGTTATTGCTCAAAAGATGTTAAAAACCTTAATCGAGCGACCGGAAACTCGTCTTCCTGCGCTCGATTTATTGAGCAAACTCGAAATAAAGCTCAACCAATATGAGAATGCCCAACAATTGTTAGAGCAAGCAATTGAGATGGCACCCAGAAACATAAATAGGCAACAGTCACTTGGTCGAGTTGCGCAAATTAATCACGACTATGAAGCCAGCTATAAAGCGCATAAAGATATCGCAAGTTTCGCGCGCTACTCGATCCATGACAAACCCGAAGTGTATTTGAATGCAGCACGAGCTGGAATAGACTTTGCCCTGAGTACCGATCAATCAGACCAAGTTACTCGTCTCACAAGGCAGACACAACAATACCTGAGTGATTTAAAGCACCAATTTCCAAACGCACAAACCCAAGCGCAAATCGATGTCCTCAACGCCCGCGTCCATTATCTAAAAGATGAGCATAAAAAAGCGAAACAACTGCTAGAACAGTTAGAAGATGAACCCGTTATTCGCTCGGTAGATTCCACTTTAGACAAAGCAAAAGCACTACATGAGGTGGGATTAAACCACAAAGCTCAGGAGCTATTTAGTCAAGTTATTGCACACTGTGAGCGCCACAACTCAAGCGCAGATCCCATCACAATGCACTATCTATATCAGCAGCAGCAAGAGAAAAAAGAGATCACCATGGGCCCAAGAGAGCTCAATAACCATGCGGTCACACAGTTTAACAAAGGACAATATGAAACCGCTTTGGAGGCATTCACTCAAGCATTTAGAATTATGCCTAAAAACTCGGGAATAGCGCTGAATTTACTGCAATGTATGAGTGATAGTTGCGCTAAGTCAGGAAGTACATTTAATTCCAATTTAGCAAAGCGTTGTACTACCTTGCTAAATCAGTCTGAGTTGGATAGTGAACAGCAGATCCGCTACGGTAAACTCAAAGCTAAACTAAATGAAATGAAACTCGACTTTGAGTAATCACTTGTTTATCGCAATCGAGCTATTTCTTTTCCATCGCAAGGGCATTAACACAATAACGCAGTCCACTTGGCTCAGGGCCGTCGGGGAATACGTGACCTAAGTGGCTATCACACACGTTACAAGTGATTTCGACGCGCGTCATTCCATGACTCTTATCGCCATGATACGCAACCGCTTCCACTGCTGCAGGCTGTGTAAACGAGGGCCAGCCAGAGCCACTATCAAACTTTTCTTCGGCATCGAATAACAACTCGCCACAGCATACACAGTAGTATTTACCAGATTCAAAAAGCTGACAACTTTGTGAGCTAAACGGGCGTTCAGTCCCCTTTTTCCTGGTGATCATGTAAATTTCTGGTGCAAGCTCTGATTGCCATTGCTGGTCCGATTTTTCAACTCGGCGAGGAGCAACAGGATTACCATTTCTGGCAAAGTTTAGTATATCTAACCACTTTAACATCTCAATTCTCTCTCTTGTTTACTTCTGTCTTTTGCTCTTCAACAGGAAGTGGCCAATCGCCAAAAAAGCAACTTAGATAGCGGCTTTTAATTAAATATAAAAGTACCCAACTCACCAACACAATTTGTACGGCAATATAAGGAGAAAAACTATAATGGGTTTTCCCAGCTTGCAGGATCAACCACGCTAAATCGAGTACCGCTGTTAATATAAGTGGCAAACGCATATAACGCCAGACGGCTGCCAGCTTTGGAGAGCTTGTTGGTCGCCTAAGAGAAAACACAACGGTTGGTATGAGCGCGATACAAGCGATCCCTGTCGCGACAAAAAAGTGAAACTTAGACTCAAAGAATAACGACATCAAATCCAAGTCTGGGCGTCTCGCAAGTGCAGAAAACACCCAAATAAGCAACGGGCGGAGCAACACAACCAGCGCTAAATTAAAAGCGATTGGCGTACGATAAACGCCATATTTATCCCAGTATTCAGGGCCGTATCGTGTTACTGATTTCATTTTACTACTCGTATTTGTTTAACAGTGCGATCAGCGCCTCTTCATCGAACACCTCAACACCTAGTTCTTGTGCCTTAGTGAGCTTAGAGCCTGCTTTTTCGCCGGCATAAACTGCATCCGTATTTTTCGACACACTACCCGCGACCTTAGCGCCAAGCGCTTGCAATCTCGCTTTAGCATCGTTGCGGTTCAATTGGCTCAAGGTTCCAGTCAATACATAAGTTAGCCCTGCTAAAGGTTGTGTATCCTCTGACGGTGCTGCAACATCTTGCCAAGTTACACCCACTTCGATCAATGCAGTTACCACTTCTTGATT
The DNA here is from genome assembly GCF_001709235.1 of Pseudoalteromonas sp. BMB. Classification (NCBI taxonomy): domain Bacteria; kingdom Pseudomonadati; phylum Pseudomonadota; class Gammaproteobacteria; order Alteromonadales; family Pseudoalteromonadaceae; genus Pseudoalteromonas; species Pseudoalteromonas sp. BMB. Next base: position 46,757 of record NZ_MBQA01000187.1, on the reverse strand, counting down.
ATGCTGCTCGGCAAAAAAGCTATGAATGTGTTGTGCAACAACAACACCAACATCACTTACTTGCTGTAGAGTATCAATGGAGGCGGCCATCACTTTTTCAAGCGTCAGGAAGTGATTTGCCAAGTTTTGTGCTGTCGCTTCACCGACTTCTCTGATCCCAAGCGAATACAAAAATTTGGCTAACGTTGTTTGCTTTGCTTCTTCAAGCGCCGCAACCAAGTTTTTAGCAGACTTTGGCCCCATACGTTCAAGAGACTCAAAATGGCCCTGCTTTAAGATAAACAAATCAGCAGGCGTCTTGATAAGCTCTCGCTCAACTAACTGCTCAACTATTTTGTCGCCAAGGCCATCTATGTCGAGGGCCTTTCTCGATGCAAAGTGCTTAATTGCTTCTTTACGTTGTGCACGGCACACTAAACCGCCAGTACAACGCGCAACCGCTTCTCCTTCAACACGTTCAACATGAGAATCACACACCGGACAAGTATCTGGGAACTCAATCTCTTTGGCATCATCAGGACGCCTATCTAAAACGACCTGAGTTACCTGAGGGATCACATCCCCAGCTCGGCGTACAATAACGGTATCACCAATCTTTACACCTAACCGCGCAATTTCATCACCATTATGAAGCGTGGCATTCGATACCGTAACACCACCAACAAAAACAGGCTCTAAACGTGCAACGGGCGTGATAGCACCAGTACGGCCGACCTGAAATTCAACATCAAGCAGCTGAGTGATCTCTTCTTGTGCAGGGAACTTAAATGCAATCGCCCAGCGCGGCGCGCGAGCAACAAAACCAAGCTGCTCTTGCTGCGCTTTATCATTCACTTTGATCACAACGCCATCAATTTCATAGGGAAGCTCAGCACGGCGTGTCATGATATCTTGATAATAAGCCAAAGCTTGCTGTGCATTATCGACAAGCTTTGTCTCTGGGCTCATTGGCAAGCCCCAACCTTGTAATTGCTGTAGTTGCGCATAATGCTCGTTGGCCAGCTCACCGCCTTCAACTAAGCCCATAGAATAAGCATAAAACATCAACGGACGCTTAGCGGTGATTTTTGAGTCTAACTGACGCAGACTTCCTGCTGCCGCATTTCTTGGGTTTGCAAAGGTCTTATCACCTTTCGCTTGCGCCGTTTCATTTAGTTTAATGAAACCCGCAGTATCCATAAAAACTTCACCACGCACTTCTACTTCATGCGGAATATGTTCTCCACGCAGTTTCAGCGGAATATTGCGAATGGTTTTGACGTTCTCAGTGATGTTTTCCCCAACTTGACCGTCTCCCCTTGTCGCCGCTTGAACGAGCACACCATCACGATACAAAATAGACACCGCCAAGCCATCGAGCTTTGGTTCACAGCAAAAAGTAACATCTTTACTTGTCAGTAGGCGCTCTTTTAAACGGCGATTAAATGCCGTAAATTCACTCTCGTCGAAGGCATTATCAAGCGACAACATAGGTACTCTGTGTGTTACTTGCTCAAACTTGCTAAGCGCTTCACCACCCACTTTCTGCGATGGGGAATCAGGACTTTGTAACTCAGGATGCTGCTGCTCAAGCGCCATCAACTGGCGCATCACACGATCATATTCCGCATCAGGCACACTTGGGTTATCTAAAACATAATATTGGTAATTGTAATCTTCGAGTTGCTGCCTCAGGGCTGCAACTTGGCTTTCAATGTTGTCTGACATTTAAACCTCTAAACGTAAAAAGCCACCAGCGGATGCCAGTGGCTTAAAAATGATTCTAAGTAGCGATTAAGCGGCGAATTCACGCACTTTTTCAACATAACCGCGCACGGCTTCAACCGTTAACGGTTCGCGGTCTTTATCAAGTACGGTTGCGCCAAACTCTTCAGCTAGTTTTTTCGATGCACTGTGAAGCATATTAAATGCAGCCAAGTTATCGCCTTCACAAGGTAAGGTCATAAATAGGCTAATGCCAGCGGTGCTAAATTGCTCCATGTTATCGATATCAAACGTACCTGGGTTGTACATGTTTACCAATCTAAATAACACAGGACCGTTTCCAGACGGTTCTAAATGGCGATTGAAGAAGCCCTCATCAGAATATTTAAACCCAAGGCTTAACACGGTTGGTAACAACCTTGAACCTGCCATTTTCAGGCCTTCAGGCATATGAACGTGAAGAATAATAAAGTCTTGTGGCTCTATTGCACTCTCTTCAGACTCAGCCTCTTCAGATCCACTGCTCTCGATTTGCACCTCAGTTTCAGGCTCTTCCGTCGCTATAATGCCCTCTGTCGCAGGCTCGTCATCCACCGCACTAAAGGTCATCTCTCCAATTTCAGGTTCGTCAGGCTCTTTATCGTGATTCGACGTTTGCTCTTTGAGTTCATTGGGCTCCTTTTTAGACACTTTATCGCTGCTCTTCTTACGAACAGACCAAAGTCCATGTATGAGTAACCCGCCTATGACCAACGCACTGATCACGATTAATGCCCATCTTAACTCTGTGGCCATTGCTCACCTTTTTTGTTGTTATGCCTGTGCCATTTGCACCGCTTGTTCTATATCTACGGCAACCATGCGCGACACCCCTGGTTCTGCCATGGTTACCCCCGTCAGTCTACCCGCCATTTCCATAGCGACCTTGTTATGACTGATATAAATAAATTGCACCGTTTGCGACATCTCTTCAACCAAACGGCAGAATCGTCCTACGTTTGCGTCATCAAGCGGTGCATCTACTTCATCCAGCATACAGAATGGGGCTGGATTAAGCCTGAATATTGAAAACACCAATGATAATGCGGTCAGCGCTTTTTCTCCACCACTTAACAGATGAATTGTCGAGTTTTTCTTACCAGGCGGCCTTGCCATGATAGAAACACCACTTTCAAGCAGGTCATCGCTAGTCAATTCTAAATATGCATTCCCCCCACCAAACACTTTAGGAAACAACTCGGCTAAATCTTCATTCACTTGATTAAAGGTGGCACTAAAGCGGGTTTTGGTCTCTTTATCAATTTTTCTGATCACCGCCTCTAACGTTTCTAACGCATTTGTGAGATCATCCAGTTGTGTATCTAAATAGGTTTTGCGTGCCTTCGCTTCTTCAAACTCTTCAATTGCAGCTAAGTTCACAGCCCCTAACTTACCAAGATCATTACTAACTCTACTCAAATTAGCTTGATACTGCCCCAAATTTGCATCTTCAGGTAATTGCGCCAGCTCCGCTTTTAGCGTCCGACCAAGCTCCTGTAAGGGTTCAAGTGCCGCTTGCGCCTTTATCATCAAGCTTTGCTCTTCAAGTTTCACTTGTTGCAAAGACTCATTGAGTTTACTCACTTCGCCTTGTGCATCTTTTAATGCCGCTTGTTTTTGGGAGAGGTTTTCCTTGGCTTGGTTAAGCGTATCCAACATCGTTTGCTTTTGTGCCTTGGCTTCTAGATGTTGGGCGAGCAATAATTCAATGTCTTCATGCGCCTCCGCGAGCGGCTCTTCACAAAGCAAAATATCTTCTTGTGTTTGCTCGATGCGCTGGTTTATTTCATCGCGACGATGTTGTAAGTGTTCCAATTTAGAATTACTGAGCTGTAGTTCACTTTCTGCCTGCTGCGACGCAAGTTTAGTGGTATGAACTAATTGCTGCGCGTCTTGTAATGCGGCGCGTCGAGATTGACTATGTTGTTTGAACTCAGTCAACTTAGCCTCGGCCAGTTGTTGTGTTTGTTGTGCTTGCGCTAGCAGCTCATCACGTTGTAATTGCTGTTCAGTATAAAGTTCAAGTTGTTCGATGACCTCGCCTCGTTCTTGAACAATGACATCAAGCTGTTCCTGAATTTTATGTCCTTGCTCACGCCAAGCGCTCAGATTCTCATCCAGCATTTCAACTTTGGTTTTATGGCTGGCGATTGCTTGTGCTTTTTCGTGAACGCATTGCTGTATTTCTAATAAACCAGCTTGCGTGTCTTCAAGAGCAATACGCTTTTGTGCTACAACCTGTTCAGCCTCTTCAGCGAGTTGTTGCAAATGAGGAAGCTGAGTATGGCATGACTGCAATTGGGCATAGCGTTTTAACGCGCCACTCTCTTCATTGCTTTTCGCCTTGGCCTTAAAGTTATCCCCCACAATAACGCCACTGACCGTCACACCGAGAAGGAATTGTTCACACGATTTAAAGTCTGTAGATTCAGCGCATAATTTTATTTTCGTTAAAAAGCTGGGGAACAGTCCTGAGCTTATTTTTGTCGCGACGGAATCAATGGGAACTTCGAGTTCGATGGGCCATAGCGTATTCATTTCGCTTTGCTCAACGACTAAATGCGTCAACCCAAGCAGTGCCGCTTCCATGCATTCTTCATACCCAGACTCAACAACAAGTTGCGATAACATAGTCGCAGATGAAGCCTCCGACGCTTCATCTGCCCAGCATGATAACGCTTTTATTTCAGATTGCACTTCTTGTAGCGCCTGAAGCGCTTTTTGAGCATGAGTCTGTGCCAGTAAGATTTCTTCTTTATTGGTTTGCTCTTGGCCTTGCAACTTACCAGCTTGGCTTTGTAATTTAGCCATCGCTTGAACCAGCTGATGATGTGCATCCTGAGCTTCAGCCAAGTCACTTTCCAACATAGATGCGTGATGCGCGTCAGCCTGTTCCAGCAGCTCAGCCTGACGCTTATCTACGTGCAGTTTAGCTTGCTGTTGTTGCGCTAATTGGCTTGCCCCTTGTTGTACCTGAGCATGTATTTGTTGGTACTGCTTCTGTGCGCCACTATACTGCGCTTCTAACTGAGTTTGCTCTGTGTCACTTTGCTCATTTGCGAGTTGAATTTCTTCCAGTTGCAATAGCGCAATTTCAAGTCGTTCAGAAACTTCAGCGACTTTTTCAGCGCTGCTCGCCACATACTCGGCTTGCTCATCTTGCGCCTCAATCACTTCTTGCTGTTGTGATTTCAGTATTTGAGACTGCTCAATAAGCTGACGCTTTTTATCAGTTAGATTGACTTTCTGTTGCTCAAGCGTTGCCAACTGGGTTTCAATTCGGTGCACGCTATGTTGTGCTTGCTCATAGCCATCATTGAAATGCTTAATTTCATGTTCTAGCGTCGCTAAAATGCTGTCATGGCCACTGTGAGCTTCATTAAAAAATGCTAATTTTTCGTTGAGTTTGGCAATTTCTTTGGCTTTAATTGCCTGCTTTTGCTCAAGGCTTTGCCACTTTAAAATTGCTATCCACGACTTTAAGTCACGCTCTTGCGACTTTAAAGACTTATATTCGCTCGCCTGTTGTGCTTGAAGTGCCAGTTTATCTAGCTGACTCTGTAGCTCTTGCCTAACATCGAGCAAACGCTCCATGTTCTCGCGGGTACTCTTGATCCGAGTTTGGGTTTCTCGTCGACGCTCTTTATATTTTGAAATTCCGGCGGCTTCTTCTAAAAAAACTCTTAACTCTTGCGGCTTACTTTCGATCAAGCGAGAGATCATCCCTTGCTCGATAATTGCGTAACTGCGAGGACCTAAGCCAGTACCTAGAAAGATATCCGTGATATCGCGCTTACGGCACTTACTACCATTTAAAAAATAAAGAGATTGGCCGTCTCGCGTTACTAGGCGCTTAATGGCAATTTGATTACGATCTGCAAACGTGCCGGGCAACCGGCCTTGAGTATTATCAAAAATCAGTTCTACAGAAGCTTGCGAGATAGGTTTACGTTTGGTTGAACCGTTAAAAATAACGTCCGTCATGGCATCGCCACGGAGGTTTTTCGCAGAGCTTTCTCCCAGTACCCAGCGCACTGCATCAATAACATTAGACTTACCACAGCCGTTTGGCCCAACCACACATGTCATCTGGTCAGGAAACGGGATCTTGGTTGGCTCTACGAAAGATTTAAAGCCGGCTAGTTTGATGCTACTCAGTCGCATAGCTTATTATTGTTGTTCGCGGTTACTTTTGAGAATAAGGCAATTCATTAGTAAGATCTATGAGTTAGCAATGACAGCGTTTGATATTATCCAAAATGATCCCGGTAGCCATCGCCACATTCAATGATTCAGCACCACCGAACGCAGGAATAGTCACCTTTTTATTGATGTGAGCCGCTATGGTATCGCTAATACCATGAGATTCGCTGCCCATGACCAACACGGCATTACGACTAAATTGGCACTGATGCACACTCTCACCACCAAGGAATGCACCATAGCACTCGCCTTGATATTGCTTTAAAAAGGCCTCGAGATCGGTTCTCACCACATTAACACGCACAAATGAGCCCATGGTGGCACTGATCACTTTAGGGTTAAATTGATCCGCGCAGTTTTCGCTTACCACAAGCTGCGTTAATCCATACCAATCAGCAAGACGAATAATGGTACCGAGATTACCCGGATCTGAGACTCCATCTAATGCTAACACCAACCCAGCAGTATTGACTTCTTCTGCTGGCGGCATTGCAACGACCGCTATCGCCGCATTATTTGACACCAAAGTACTCACTTTACTCAGAACATCTTCTTCTGCTTCTACACAGGCAATATTAACGAGTTTGGATTTATACTTTGTCATGAACTCTTTGGTCGCGAACAATTGCTCAACGACCAACCCAGCATCAACTAACTCAATCACATTCTTTTCGCCTTGTACTAAATACAGACCATGTTGTTTGCGATATTTTTTTTGCCCTAAAGCACGAAGTAGTTTTTGTTGATTCTTGGAGATCATGTGCACCTCAAAAGTTGGATTCACCATTATACCTGTTCAGTATCAGATAAAAAGCGTTTCCACGAGGCATTAAGCTAAGAAATTATGTTATCTTGTGCCGAATGACACACAAGGCATAGAGGTAATCATGTCACCTGAGCTAACGCTTATTTTACTCAACTTTATTCTACTTTTTGTGGCCTACGTATTCGTTTACCCAAAGTTGAAAGAGAAAAGTCTCGCCAGTATCAGCAAACAAGATTTATTGGTTACTGCGGTTTCTTTAGCCGTGTCAGGAAGTTTGTACTATGGTAAGGATATCGAATTTTCGTTAGTGTTTTTTAAGAGTAATTGGGTGGTGTTTACGATTGTCGCATTTAGCGTGATTGAAATCCCATTTTTACTGTGGTTTAAGCGTCGCTATAACATTAAGTTTGGAGAGTAAGTATTACACTCCCCAAATTTACTTAATTTGAAGTTTAAGCTAACGGGTTTTTATTTATTCACAGTCCAATTTTGCTTGAGCTTCACAACGCATTTGCGCGTCAGCTAAATCGGCACCGCCCAGGCAAAAATCAATTCTCATCAACTTTTCTTCCCGCCCAAGGTGCTGTGTATCAGCAGGAGACCATTGCCAACTTTTAATAAGTTGTTTAGCGTGCTTAGCCAATTTTTTGGATGGAATGCTAGCAATTAGTTCTATATCGTCAGTTTTGCCATCAGCATCAATCATCACCTTGAATACGGTACATCCAGCAAGCTTGCGCTTTGCTAATGCTAGTGGATATTTAGGTGTGCTATTACCTTTCTTTTGCCAGATGGAGGTTTCTATAGATGGGCTTAACTGGGTTGACTTTATATCAGCATATACTGTCTTTGCTGCAGCTTCCCAACAGCTGCCTAAAATCAGCAAACCAATCAATAATTGAATTTTCATAAATACTCCTTTTTATACTTATCAAATAGAGGTTCCACTCTACTTCTTATACATTGGAAAACCAAAGCAATAGTTGCTTTGGTTTCCATAGGCAGCTCACTCAGCTCGCTTTTCGCGACCAAGCAACGCCATTGCGGCTTCTTTCACATCTTTTTGCTCATAAAGCACTTGATAGATCTGCTCAGTGATAGGCATTTCAATACCAGTGCGTTTAGCAAGTAGATAAACTTCTTTGGTATTGCGATAGCCTTCGACCACCTGACCTATACTCGACATCGCCTCATCGACCGACTTTCCCGAGCCAAGTGCAAGACCAAAACGGCGATTACGCGACTGGTTATCCGTACAAGTGAGAATGAGATCACCAAGCCCTGCCATACCCATAAAGGTTTCAGAGCGCGCGCCTAACGCACATCCTAAACGACAAAGTTCAGCGAGTCCTCGGGTGATAAGCGCCGTTCTGGCATTCGCACCAAAACCAAAGCCGTCAGACATGCCCGCGCCAATTGCGATAACGTTTTTGACCGCACCACCGAGCTGAATACCAATAAAGTCTTCGTTGCTATACACCCTAAACGAGCGACCGCAATGCAACAGCTCTGCGAGCTCTTCACGAAACTTTGCACAAATCGAAGACACTGAAATAGCAGTAGGTAATCCTGCGGCCATTTCTTTTGCAAAAGTAGGTCCACTTAGCACCGCCAGCGGCACATCATCACCTAACACATCCAATGCAACCTCTTGCAATAATCGCCCAGTATTTGGTTCAAGCCCCTTGGTTGCCCAAGCTACTTTTGCATTCTCAAGTAGCATAGGTTTAATCTTCTTCAAGGTGTCTGCAAACGCATGACTTGGCACAACCACCAAAATACGCTCGCTAGACTTAACAGCCGTTTCTAAATCGGCCTCAAGTTCAAGCGTGTTTGGAAACTGGATGTCAGGAAGATAACGTTGGTTTTTGCGCTCAGCTGCTAGCGCCTCAACGTGTTCGCTATTGCGGCCCCACAGTGTCACTTGGTGACCATTTCGGGCAAAACAAATAGCAAGGGCGGTGCCATAAGACCCCGCCCCCAATACAGTTACAGCTGATTTTGCTGTACTCATCAATTATGCGTCAGCAGTTTGCTCAGGCTGTGCTTGAGCCGCACGTTGCTGCATATACTGAGCGAATAATGCGTCAAAGTTAACTGGCGCAAGGTTTAACTGTGGGAAAGTACCACGGTTAACTAGGCTAGCTACCGCTTCACGCGCATATGGGAATAGGATGTTAGGGCAGAATGCGCCTAGCATGTGTGCCATTTGCATTTCTTCAAGATCTGCAATTGCAAAGATACCAGCTTGTTGGATTTCACATAGGAATGCAGTTTCTTCACCAATAGTTGCCGTTACCGTTAGCGCTAGAACAACTTCAAAAACGTTGTCATCAAGCTTTGCTGAACGTGTGTCCATGTCTAGCTTAACTTCTGGTGTCCACTCTTTTTGGAAGATACCTGGTGAGTTTGGCGTTTCAAACGATACATCTTTAGTATAGATACGTTGAATGTTGAACTGAGCGCCTTCTTGTTGTTGTTCTGCTGCTTGGTTTTGTTCTGCCATGATAATTTCCTAAATTCTGTTGTGATCCTGCTAATTCTTAGCAGTCATTATAAAAAAGTAAGCTGAGCCAAAGCTCAATCAATCTTATGCTTGTAATAGCTTATCGAGTTCGCCTGTCGCTTCAAGCGCCATCATATCGTCGCAACCACCAATATGGCGCTCAGCGATAAAGATTTGTGGCACAGTATAGCCACCGTTGGCTTTTTCGATCATCTCGTCACGAAGCTCAGGCTGTGCGCCAATATCATACTCAGTGTATGTGACACCTTTTGCATCTAATAGTGCTTTTGCACGATGACAAAAAGGACAATAGTCTTTGGTGTAAATTACGACTTGGCTCATCATAGACCTCAGTTATTTTCCGTTAGAGATTGGTAAACCCGCACTTTGCCATGCGCCAATACCACCTGATAATACGTACACTTGCTCGAATCCAGCTTTGTACATGTTATCAGCAACAGCAGATGCCGTCATACCTGTGTTACAGACCAATATAATGGGCTTAGATTTATGTTTTTCAAGACCTGCAAAATCTTTTTGCTTGAGTTTTTCCGCATTCACCTGCTCAGCACCTGCAATGTGACCTTGATTAAACTCTTTTGCTGCACGCATATCGAGTACCTGACCATCTTGGCGGTTAACAAGCATAGTCAACTGCTGGGGATTAATTTGTCTAATTTTAGAAAACTGACTCTTAAACCAACTACTCACTAACATCGCGGCTAACACAACCCAAATGATGCTAAGTACCGGATGGTTACCTAAAAACGCAACGTATTGTTCCATTAATTTATCAACCAAAAATTATTAAACGATAAAGTGGCAGCAAGTATACCTGCTTTATTCTCGACAAAACAGACTTGTTCAACATGAGCAAATATCAATCTCAAAGTTGATAATTCATCACTGTGGGGCTGAATATTCATACAAAAACAGGTATTCTACTTACCAGCAACCAGAGCAAGCTTATCGCAGCGCTGCAGCCCAAGTTAGTAAATCTAACCTTGTAGCGTTTGCTATAAGACATCAACATCGTGCCTAATTCAGGATTTCAGGAGCGCAAATGACAGCTAAGAAAAAGCCATTGGTATTAATGATTTTAGACGGTTGGGGCTATCGCGAAGAAAGCGAGAGCAATGCTATTTTAGCAGCCAATACCCCAGTATTAGATGAACTATGGCGCTCTGCTCCGCACACCTTGATTTCAGGTTCAGGCCTTGATGTTGGTCTACCGGATGGACAAATGGGGAATTCCGAAGTTGGCCACGTTAACCTCGGTGCAGGACGTGTGGTTTATCAAGACTTCACGCGGATCACTAAGGCGATTGACGATGGTGAGTTTGAGCACAACCCAGCTCTGGTTGAGAATATCGACAAAGCCGTGGCAAAGGGCAAAGCCGTTCACCTAATGGGATTATTGAGCCCAGGAGGCGTTCACAGCCATGAAGACCACATTGTTGCAGCAATTAAATTAGCAGCTGAGCGCGGTGCAACCGTTTATTTGCACGCATTTTTGGATGGCCGCGATACACCACCTCGTAGCGCACAAGCGTCAATTGAGAAAATGGAAGCCTTGATGCAGTCACTCAATTGTGGCCGCCTAGCGTCTATTATTGGCCGCTACTATGCTATGGACCGTGACAATCGTTGGGACCGTGTCGAGTCTGCTTATAACCTGATGGTAAGTGGCGACGCTGATTTTACTTATAGTAATGGTGTTGAAGCGCTACAAGCAGCTTACGCGCGTGATGAAAATGATGAGTTTGTTAAAGCATCTGTGATCACCGAAGCTGGGCAACCCGCTGCAACTATCAATGATGGTGATACAGTTATCTTTATGAACTTCCGTGCAGACCGAGCGCGCCAGATGACCCGTGCTTTTGTCGATGCTGACTTTAACGGCTTCGAAAAACGCAAAGCACCGGACCTAAGTGCGTTTGTTATGATGACTGAGTACGCTGCCGATATTAAAGCCCCTATCGCTTTCGCGCCTGAAGCACTTGTCAATGTGTTAGGTGAATGGCTAGCTAAGCACAACAAAACTCAGCTGCGTATTTCAGAAACGGAAAAATATGCCCATGTCACTTTCTTCTTTAGCGGCGGTCGCGAAGATCTCTTTGAAGGTGAAAAACGTGAGCTTATTCCTTCTCCACAAGTCGCCACTTACGACTTGCAGCCAGAGATGAACTCGGAAATGCTAACGGATAAGTTAGTTGAAGCCATTCATAGCGGTGAATTTGACGTCATTATCTGTAACTACCCGAATGGTGATATGGTTGGACACTCAGGTGTATTCGAAGCCGCAGTTAAAGCATGTGAAGCCGTTGATAAGTGTATCGGTCGTGTGGTTGCAGCGTTAGAAGAAACCGGTGGTGAAGCTCTGATCACAGCAGACCACGGCAATGCTGAGCAAATGCAAAACCCGAAAACGGGCCAAGCTCACACAGCACACACTAGTGAGCCTGTACCATTTATTTATGTAGGTCGTGATGCAGAGCCACAAGCAGGAAAAGCCCTAAGCGATGTTGCACCAACAATGCTGCATTTACTTGGTATGGAGCAGCCTAGCGAGATGACAGGCACTCCAATTATGCGTTTAAAATAACGGCCTGCCTGTATGCCGTTAAAAACGACATTTCACTATGCCGCACTTCTCGGTGCGGCGCTACTTATGGCAACAGCGGGCGCTGTTGCCAACGAATCTAGAACCAAACAAGACTTAAGCGAAGTTCAGCAACAGCTTAAAGCGAGCCAACAAGCATTAGAAAAGCAGCGCGGTGAAATTAACAGTCACGAAGCAAAGCTCAAAGCCTTCGAACTTGATATTGCCAAAAGTGCCAAAGCTATCTCACTCACAGAAATCGGGATCAAAGAAAACCAAACTGAGCAGGCCGAACTTAAAAAGCAAGAAATCACGCTGTTAAACGACAAGAAAAAATTTGAAAAGATCCTTGCGGCTCAACTAAAAAGTGCCTACATGACGGGCTCTCATGATTATTCTAGAATGTTACTTAATCAAGAGCATGCAACAAAGCTAGAGCGCACCATTGCCTATTATGATTACCTAAATAAAGCGCGCATTAAACAACTCGAACAGCTCAAATCTATCGGCCAAGAATTGGCACAGACTCAAGCTGAGTTAGCAAGAACACAAGCACGCTTAGAAGCGCTACAAAACCATCAGAATGAACGCTTAGAAGCGCTCAATAAGGCGCAGCAAGAACGTCAAAACCAGCTTGCAAACCTAAATAACAAACTCAGTGAAACACGCTCTGCTATCGCTTATTTAAAAGAAAATGAGCAAACCTTAATCCAAACGTTAGAAGAGCTTGCCAAAGCGCAAAGAGAAGCCGAAGTACGCTTGGATGGACTAACCAAACTAAAAGGCAAAATGAGTTTACCGACCAGAGGTCGAATTAAGTATAAATTCGGCCAAAGCAAGCATGCTGGCATGAACTGGAAGGGCGTCCTCATTGGCGCAAAAGAAGGGGCTGAAATTGCGAGTGTCGCTCCCGGTCAAGTCGTGTATGCAGATTGGTTAAATGGCTTTGGCTGGGTTATTGTGCTCGATCATGGTCATGGTTTTATGAGTCTATATGGCCACGCACAAACGCTGCTTCGCGATGTTGGCGATCAAGTTCGCAGTGGTGAAGTGATCGCATTGGTAGGACAAAGCGGCGGACAAAGAGATCCTGGTCTATACTTTGAAATACGGCATAAGGGAAGCGCTGTAGATCCGATAAAATGGTGCAGATCCAGTTAACTGAATAACCCGTGCTGCACCTTGATGAGGAGCAGCACATGAATAGACAAATCCGTTTTTACGCGCTTGCAGCGCGCTATGTTGCATTATTAAGCTTCCTGCTTTTGTTAAGTTTTAGCGCTTTTAGTCACGCGTCTACACAAAAGTTCTCGGCTCAAGAAATCGATGAAATCCTGTATCATATTCACACCTATTATGTTGAAGACTTACCTCTCAGTCGCTACAACGCAGGCAACTTGTCGAGCCTCTTTGACAATTTAGACCCCTACTCTAAATACCTCAACGAGGAAGACTTGGAATCCATCTTCAGTGCAGCAAATGGACGCTACACGGGGCTTGGTATTGAAGTCGAAGAGCAAGATAATTACGTGGTTATTTTGGATACCCTGCCCAATTCACCAGCAGCCCAAGCAGGCATAGAGAGCGGTGATAAACTCCACGCAATCAATGGCGCTAATGTCGCGGGTAAATCGATAGAAGAAGTGTCTGCCCTACTCAAAGCTGCAAATAAAAACCTCATCAATTTAGTAGTATTAAGACAAGACGAGCTGGTTGCACTTGAGCTTAAACGTCAAGAGATAGTTATTGAAAGTGTCGCTAGTAAACTCTTAAACGACGGTACCGGTTTTTTAAGCGTCAACAGTTTTAATCATCACACCTATCACGATGTTGCAAGACACATAAACCGACTACAAGTACAGTTAGGCAGTCCATTGAAAAAGCTGGTTATTGATTTACGTGACAACCCCGGCGGTACACTTAATAGCGCAGTGGCAATCTCAGATCTTTTTTTAGATAGTGGCACAATCGTCACGACCAAAGGCCGCTTCTATGACGCCAATCAGGCTTACATTGCAAAGCGGGGAGATATTTTAAATGGTGCGCCTATTTTGGTATTAATCAACAATAATTCCGCTTCAGCTGCCGAGATTTTAGCGGCCGCACTCAAGGATAATAAACGTGCCTTAGTCGTTGGCTTACGTTCCTATGGTAAAGGTTCAGTGCAATCCTTGATCCCGATTGGCAATGGTACTACAGCATTAAAGTTAACGACAGCGAGATACTACACACCAGCGGGTACATCAATTGAAGGTAAAGGCATAGAGCCAGATGTATATTTTACCAAACAAGCGCTTTCCCTGTTGGATAAAAGCGCTATAATCACTGGTGAAGAATCAATCAAAACAACAGGTATTGAACAGCTTGCCTCGCATTGGCCTAAGGCGCTAGCGTTAGTTCAATCACAGTAAATAAAAAACGGTCCTGTAGGGCTGTAAACTATAATAATAATTTGTGTGCTAAAAAAAATAATCGGGATAATACTGGCCTGCATGACCTTTGCAGTGCCGGCAAAACAATTTGCCATTGTTATAGACGACATTGGCAATCACCAACGTGACTTAGAGTTGCTGTCTTTACCGGGTGGGATCACCTTTTCGATCCTGCCCCATACCCCTTTTTCTCAACAATTTGCCTTTGCAGCCAGCCGCCAACAACGCGAGCTTTTATTACATGTGCCAATGCAGGCACAAGACACGGAAAAGGCCCTTGGCCCGGGCGCATTAACTATCGATATGGAAAAGTGGCAGTTGCAAATGACACTTGGCAATGCGCTATCGACGCTACCTCAGGTTAAAGGCGTAAATAATCACATGGGCTCAGCATTAACCGAACAAATAGAGCCAATGAAATGGACAATGGAAATACTAAAAAAGCGCGGATTATACTTTTTGGATAGCCGTACCACTAGCCACAGTCAAGCCCAATATGCTGCCAACCTTTACGGCGTAAAAAACGTCGCTCGACAGGTCTTTCTAGACAATGATGTATCCACTGAGGCGCTCAACAAGCAGTGGCAACATATGCTTAAGCTACTTGATAATCACGAGCATGTTATTATCATTGCACACCCATATAAGGAAACCGCCGCCTTTCTTGCAGCCAAGTTAGCAGAGCTTGAAAGTATTGACGCCAAACTTGTTCCCGTGTCTCAACTGGTTGAACAAAAATACGTACGACTTGCAGAAATTGCTGAGCAGCATGCTATTTCCGGGCAATTAAGACTCCAAGAATAAAGATTAACAATGATTATCATCAGACAGTTTCAAAGCGGCGAAGAAGCCGAGTTACGCAAGCTTATGTTTGACACTATACGCTCGGTAAATATACAGCATTACTCCAATAGCCAAGTTAATGCATGGGCACATAGCGACGTTGTCGATAAAGGCTGGCAAGACCGATTAAGGAGCAATCAACCCCTCGTCGCCGTGCTAAATGGTAAAATTGTTGGCTTTGCCGATATCCAAACCGACGGCCTTATTGATCACTTTTTTTGCCATGCAGAACATCAAGGCCAAGGCATAGGTAAAGCACTTATGCTCGCACTCTTAGAACACAGCAAAATAACCAACACAACGCGTTTATTTTCTCATGTTAGTAAAACGGCTAAACCTTTCTTTGAACATTTTGGCTTCCAAGTGATAAAGGAACAACAAGTGAAGGTTCGAGGCGAAGTGTTAACCAACTACCTGATGGAAAAGGATATGCCCGCCTACTAGCAGGCATACGGACTATCTTCCCTAGTCTATGGGCGCAAACTGCGTTGGTAAGGCACTAAATTGCAAGGATGGGTTTTGCTTCATCCACTTTTTCTTATTAGGGATTTGGATCTTAAACTCATCATCCGTCACAAACTTTTGGGTTTTACCTTTTGCATCCACAAACTGGATTGATGCAGGTTCGGTAAATGTAAACTCTAGTTCATCAAAGCTTGGAGCAAGCCAAGACAAGCTACCTGCCATCAACTCAACAAAAGCGTCCATATCCTCTAAAAGGATAAACAAATCGCGATACATAACCCGCAGCTTAGTCAGCGGCGCTATATCCGTATTGACCATAATCGCAACAGCATCTTTTTCTTGATTGATCACTAAATTAACTTTATCAGCACGTGACTGCGGGAGAATAGGTAGGTCAATATTGCCGTCTTTATCTATGATACCATCAGCAATGATCTTGCCATCTTGCTCCAGCCATAGCTTAATATCCTCTAGCGCGATATCAGGCTGCTTCACTTCCACTGTAAATTTAGACAAGATATATTGCGACTGCGCTTTGTTGGCGATTAAATCTAGAATTTGATTAATCTCACCATATTCAACACTTCGCTCAGCGGCGAAAACAGAGTTGCAAAGTAAGCTCGCAACAGCACCTAACATCAGTAACTTTTTCATTGGGTTATCCTTTCTTATTGTTATCTTCATAAGAGGAGTCCTTCGAGAAATAGTTCAAAACTTGATCTCAATTCCATACATGCCAAATAGATCAGGCTAAACTCAACATAAGCATATGGAGTGAAAAGGAGTAGCAGATGACCCAAACCGTAGCTGATTTAATGACCCCAGATCCGTTCGCAGTGATTGCTGAAAATACCTTGCAAGATGCGCACAATTTAATGAAAGAAAAAAATGTTCGTCACATTCCTGTGATTGACGAAGCTGGAGCCTTAGTTGGTATGCTCACGCAAAAAATTATGATCGCAAAGGTAATGGGAATAATGGCAACCTATGGCGCAAATGCGCTTGCCAGAAAAGAAAAGCAAACAAAAGTACAAGATATTATGGCGACCGATTTTGCGAGCGTGCGCCCAAGTCAATCACTACAAGATGTGGTGCGCTTTTTTGTCGATAATCGCCATGGCTGTATGCCTGTGGTAGACGAGCAAAACAAACTGGTTGGAATACTAACATCATCAGACTTTGTGCGGCTCGCTGCTGCACTTTTGTCTTAAACGTGGTAATAAACCGAGTGTATTCCGCGGAATACACCCGGCAATCAGCATGATTACGCTTTTTCTTGGAGCGTTCTCGCTACGGTTCTCATACCTAACGTCGTTGCACCCGCAGCCCATTGACCACTAGCGCTATTTTGGAAAGAAGCTGCAAGGTCGATATGCACCCAACCTTGACCTTCATTTGGCACAAAGCGAGATAGGAAACCCGCTGCATTTGATGCACCACCAAAGCCGCCACCTTTTTGTGCTCGGCTGTTAGCTGTATCCGCATAAGGCGATGGACAGTTATTTTGGTGCCACTTTTCTAGAGGTAATGGCCACGCGGCTTCAAATTCGTCACTCGCGAACTGCTGCACATCACCGACAAGTGTTTTGTCTAAACCAAATAACGCATTGTACTCTTGTCCTACAGCAACGAGCGCTGCGCCCGTTAATGTCGCGGCATCAATAATAAGCTCTGCGCCTGTTTCACCGGCAGCCATCAAGCCATCAGCAAGCACTAAGCGACCCTCTGCATCGGTATTTACGATTTCCACTGTGGTACCATTTTTGTAGGTAAGAATATCACCTAACTTATAGGCATGGCCTGAGATAAGGTTTTCAGCACAACATAGGAACAACTTAACACGACGGTCAAAACCACGTTGAATAGCCAGCGCTAAACCAGCCGTTACGGTTGCCGCACCACCCATATCACACTTCATCGTAAGCATGCCTTCGCTTGGCTTAATCGAGTACCCACCTGAGTCAAACGTGATCCCTTTACCCACAAGCGCAGCGCTAACTGGAGCGTCATCATTACCCGTCGGATTGTAGTCAAGCTCAAGCAATACTGGTGGACGCTCACTGCCGCGTCCCACTTCGTGGATACCAATCCATTGCTGCTCTAACAGCGCGTCGCCTTTAATGATTTGATAGCTAACATGCTCAGGTGCCAATGACTGAATAAACTCAGCCGCTTTTCCAGCAAGGCTTTCAGGATAAATGTCTTCGGCCGTGCCGTTGATCATCTGACGCATCCATGTTGCCGATGCTTTTAATGCATCAAGCTCTTTTAGATCTGACTGGTCGTTGTCAACAAACACCACACCATCTAACGCTTTTGGTGACACAAACCCTTGATAAAAAGCCCATTGAGATTCAGTACACCACAAGTCACCTTCTAGATGAACTTGTTTAATCCCTTGTTGTGCGATGCTACGAGCCGCTTTTTGAATATTCTTCAGCGTTTCGTCTTGTTGTAAATGGATAAAAGCACCGTCCTTTTCAAACGACAATGCAGCACCAGCAGATAAATACTCTGGTTTTGCGTCTTCACTCAGTCGTACAATAAATTTCTCTGACATTCTCTTTTCACTCTTGTGCTTGTAAGTGTGGTTAAGTGTACACTAGCCACTAAATACACCCAACCTAAAGCGACCAATGAAGTTTTCTAGGCAATTACAGCAAGCAACCTTGCTCAAACGATATAAACGCTTTCTTGTCGACTTACGCGCCCCAAGTGGTGACGAATTCACCGTACACTGCGCCAATACGGGTAGAATGACCAACTGTGCAGACCCGGGATTTACAGCCTATTATTCCACCAGCGATAACCCTAAACGAAAGTACATTCATTCGTTGGAGCTGACGCAAGATAATGATGGTCATTTTATTTGTGTAAATACAGCGGTGGCTAATAAAGTATCTGTTGAGGCCATAGAGCAAGGAAGAATAACGCAACTGCAAGGCTACAAAACACTTCAAACTGAGGTGAAATACGGGGCTGAAAATAGCCGAATTGATATTTTGTTGAGCAACCTCGAAAATGGACAATCCTCGCAATTCTGCTACGTTGAAGTAAAGTCGGTGACTTTGCTTGAGCAACAGCAAGGTTTTTTCCCTGATGCAGAAACCTTAAGAGGTCAAAAACATCTTAGAGAATTAATCCACATAAAACAGCAAGGTCATCGTGCGGTGTTACTGTTTGCCGCGCTCCATACAGGGATCAATTGTGTCAAACCAGCCAGTCATATCGATCAAAAATATGCAGCGTTAGTAAAAGAAGCAATTTCTCATGGAGTAGAAATCATTGCTTATCGAGCGCATATTGACGACAACCAAGTACAATTAATTGAAGAAATTCCTTTTGATTACGCTTGACTTTTTTCATGCTGCCCACATATAGCCGTGATAGTTTTCTCCCCCAAATAGTTAAACATTGAAAAAAGTGGCTGACATTTGCAGTAAAAAAGTGTTTGCTAAGGGGTAAAGATTTTGCTATTTATACCCGCCGGCGAAAGCTGGGGTTATGTATTAAGGATTTAGGAGAATGGTATGCCAGACCAGAAAAAACTAGGGTTATTGGCTCAAGCCGGTGTAGAACCTTATCAAGAAAAGCCAGGCGAAGAATACATGAATGAAGCACAACGTGCTCATTTCAAAGCGATATTAGAAGCATGGCGTGCCGATCTACGTAATGAAGTAGACCGTACTAAGACACACATGCAAGACGAAGCGGCAAACTTTCCTGATCCTGTGGACCGTGCAGCGCAAGAAGAAGAGTTTTCTCTTGAACTGCGTACTCGCGACCGCGAGCGTAAGCTAATCAAGAAAATTGAGAAAACACTTCAACTTATCGAAGATGATGATTTCGGCTATTGTGAGTCGTGCGGTATTGAAATCGGCATTCGCCGTTTAGAAGCGCGTCCAACAGCTGATCTTTGTGTTGATTGTAAATCTCTCGCAGAAATCAAAGAAAAACAACAAGGCAGAGGATAATCTCAGCCCTGTGTCCCCAAGCTTAAAGCAAACTGGGAGCTATCGCGGTCGATTTGCTCCCTCGCCTTCCGGACCGCTTCATTTCGGCTCTCTTGTGGCCGCCCTGATTAGCTATCTAGATGCAAAAGTCAATCAAGGTAAATGGCTCGTTCGCATCGAAGATATAGACACACCGCGTGTAGTTGCGGGTGCTGCCGACAATATATTAACCACTCTTGAAGCATATGGCCTTTACTGGGATGAAGACGTTGTCTATCAATCGCAGCGCCATGCCCTATACCAAGCCTATTTGACGACACTAAAATCAGACTCCCTTGTGTATGCGTGTCAATGTACTAGAAAGCAAATTAAAGCAATGGGTGGGTTTTATAACAATCATTGCCGAGCTTTAGCGCTAAGTTGGCAAGATAATGCTTTGCGCCTACAGCAGCGCTGTCCAGTTACTGAATTTAATGATGCAATACAAGGCATGGTTGTCATTCCCCCTGCAATTGCGCATGAAGATTACATCGTTAAACGCCGCGACGGCTTATTTGCTTATCAACTGGTGGTGGTCGTTGACGACATAGAGCAAAAGATTAGTCATATCGTGCGTGGTGCCGACCTGCTAGAACCCACAGCAAGACAAATTAGTTTATTTCAACAACTCAATCAGCCATCACCTGAGTACGCTCACGTACCACTGGCTGTCGCAGAGCCCGGATTTAAGTTATCTAAGCAGAATCATGCTCCAGCTATTGATAACCATAACCCGTTACCAACCCTTTATGCCGCGCTGCGTTATTTGCATGTGCCGGTTGATTCTCTCCATAATTATCAAGATGTTGACGCACTACTGACTCACGCTATTGATATTTTTAGTCTAGATAGCGTTCCTAAAGTACAGGAAATTCAACTAGACTCTCTAGAAAATGGCGATTTTGCTTTTCGCCCACTGTTTTCAAGTACTTCAATTTAGTCTCATTTGAGTATATGATAGCGAGCCTTAAATGCGACCTGTTTTAAGACAAAAGCAGTGGTTCACAACGACTAGAATAGAAAACTTGATTGCTCAGGAGACGAGTTATTATTTCCAAGCTTGTAAACTTTTGCCGCCAGTTTGTAACTGGAAAAGGCGATGAGACGGTGAAAATGGCCAGCCCGACACCTGCGATAATTCCTCGCAGCGAGCATGGTATATCTCGTAAACAATTTAGCCCTAACGCTATCAAAGTGCTCTATCGCTTAAAAGACGGTGGCTATGATGCCTACCTAGTTGGTGGTTGTATCCGCGATATCATGCTAGGAATAGAGCCTAAAGACTTTGATGTCGTTACCAATGCGACACCTGAACAAATCAAAAAGCTCTTCCGTAACTGTCGCTTAATAGGTCGTCGCTTCCGTCTTGCGCACATTGTTTTTGGGCGGGAAATTATTGAAGTTGCCACCATGCGTGGCCACCATCAAAGTGATGACTCTTGTGCCACGACAAGTCAGGCCAGCGAACACGGGCAGCTATTACGCGACAATGTCTACGGCAGTATTGAAGAAGACGCCGAGCGCCGCGACTTTACTATCAATGCACTATATTATTCGATTAATGACTTCACCTTACGCGACTTTGCCGGTGGTGTTGCTGACATTAAAGCGCGTAAAATTGAGCTGATTGGCGACCCTGAAACTCGCTATCGTGAAGATCCGGTACGTATGCTGAGAGCTATCCGCTTTGCAACCAAACTGGATATGGAGATTGCTACCCCGACCCGCACTCCGATTAAAGCACTAGCGCCGTTACTTGGGCATATTCCAGCTGCACGCTTGTTCGAAGAAACGCTAAAGCTATTTTTAAATGGTAAAGCGGAAGAAAACTTTCTTCAGATGCGTGAATACGGCTTGTTTGCACAATTATTCCCAGCGTTAGATAAAATCCTAGCACAGCCTGATAATGACTTTGAACGTCGCTTTATTCAGCAAATGTTTGCCAATACGGATAGCCGTATCAACGCGGATAAAAAAGTAACCCCTGCCTTTATCTATGCAGCACTTTTATGGTTCCCGATTTTAGCTAAAAGCGAAGCGCTCGCGGCCGAAGGTATGAATGAATATGATGCCTTTATGCAAGCCATTAATCACGTCCTTGCTGAAAATGCTAAACACGTTGCTGTGCCTAAACGCTTTACTTTAGGTGCCCGAGATATCTGGCATATTCAACAACGCCTAGATAAACGTTCAGGCCAGCGTGCATATCGCCTAAGCTTGCAGCCGAGATTCAAAGCCGCATATGATTTCCTATTATTGCGTGTTGAAAGTGGTGAGCAAGAGCAAGAAGAACTTGCAGCTTGGTGGACTGATTACCTCAAGAATGACGTCATCGGCCAAAAAGACATGGTTCGCAACTTAGGTAACCAAAGCAAACCTAAGCGTCGTTATAATAGACGTAAGCCAAAAAGAAAACCAAAAGAAGATTAAATGAATATTGCGTACATTGGATTGGGTGCAAACCTATCCGAACCGATGGCACAAATACAGCGAGCACTCGATGTGCTCGCCGCCCATCCAGACCTCTCGCTTGTCCAGCACTCTAGCCTGTATGGCTCAAAACCTATGGGCCCTCAAGATCAACCTGATTATGTGAATGCCGTAGCAAAACTGGCGACATCATTAACAGCAGAGTCTTTACTCGATGTGTTGCAACAAATAGAGCTTGAACATGGTCGTGTACGCAAAGCTGAGCGCTGGGGACCGCGCACGCTCGATTTAGATATTCTGCTTTTTAATACCGACACCATTAACAGTGATAGACTTACGGTGCCACATTACGGCTTGAAAGTAAGAGAATTTGTCGTCTATCCACTATTAGAGATAGCGCCAGAGCTCAAATTACCTGATGGCACTGAGCTTAGTTCTTTAACACAAAAGTTACCACTTAACGGATTAGCAATCCTCAAATAAACCAATCCAAGGGGTTTACCATGGCAAAAATTTCCGTCTCAACACTTGCCAAAATGAAGCGTGAAGGAACAAAAATAACAGCCCTCACCGCATACGATGCAAGTTTTGCAAAGTTATTTCACGACAATGGCGTAGATGTCATCTTAGTGGGTGATTCTCTGGGTATGGTTTTACAAGGTGGTGAAGACACTTTAGCCGTTACCACGGATGACATTGCCTATCACACCCGTTGTGTCAGAGCTGGTTGTAAAGAGCTATTCGTTATCGCCGATATGCCTTTTATGAGCTATTCAGATCCGCAGTCAGCCTGTCAGAATGCAGCTACCTTGATGCGCTCTGGTGCTAATATGGTTAAGCTTGAAGGTGGTGAATGGCTTTACGACAGCATTGCACTGCTTACTCAGCAAGGGATCCCAGTTTGTGGTCATTTAGGTTTAACCCCACAATCAGTGCACGTGTTTGGCGGCTTTAAAATTCAAGGTCGTGAAGAAGCACAAGCGCAAAAGATGATAGCCGATGCACAAGCGTTAGAACGTGCTGGTGCTCAAATGATTGTGATTGAATGTGTGCCTTCAGCACTGGCTAAACGTATTACCGACGCCGTGGCAATTCCGGTCATTGGTATTGGCGCTGGTAAAGAGACCGATGGCCAAATTTTGGTTATGCATGACTTGGTCGGTATTTCTGCAGGCTATATTCCTAAGTTCTCGAAGAACTTCCTGCTCGAAACTGGCAACATGCCAGATGCGGTGAAAAAGTTTTGTGCAGACGTGCAATCAGGTGACTTCCCGGGGCCTGATCACGAATTTAATTAAATTTGCGATGAGCGATGCTTATCGCTGAGTCTGATCCAAGCGTTTTGTTTGGGTTGGTATTGTTATTATTGAGTTAGAGTACAACATGCAATCAGTTACTGAGATTAAATCGTTACGAAGCCAGATTAAAGCTTGGCGCCAACAAGGGTTGAGCATAGCCTTCGTACCAACGATGGGTAACCTTCACCGTGGTCATTTTTCCTTAGTAGAAAAAGCGAAAACCCTAGCGGATAAAGTCGTTGTCAGTATCTTTGTAAACCCAATGCAATTTGGTGCGAACGAAGACCTCGACAGCTACCCACGTACGCTTGAACAAGACAAGCAAGGCCTTGCAGAACTAGAAACCGATATTGTGTTTACGCCTACCGTTGAGACCATATATCCTAACGGCCTAAATGCGCAAAGTTTTGTTGATGTGCCGGGAGTATCTGAAGGACACTGTGGTGGTACACGCCCTGGACACTTTCGTGGCGTTGCAACGGTTGTCACTAAACTGTTTAACTTAGTACAACCTGATTTTGCCTGCTTTGGTGAAAAAGACTTTCAACAGTTACAGGTCATCAAAACAATGGTGAAAGACTTGTCTATTCCTGTTGAAGTGATTGGTGTTGCGACTCAAAGAGAAGTTTCTGGACTGGCGATGAGCTCACGTAATGGTTACCTCTCTGAATCTGAAAAAGATACTGCTAAAGTACTTTTTCAAGCGCTAAAAGCAGCAGCTGACGCTATAGAGAATGGCGAAAAAGACTTTTCGAAGGTAACAAAAAATGCAACAGAAATGCTGCATAATGCGGGTTTAAAGTTGGATTATTTTAACATTTGTCAAAAAGATAGCTTGAAACCTGCTACACTCGAAGATAATCAACTCGTCATTCTTGCCGCAGCTTTTCTCGGCAAAGTCAGACTGATTGATAATATTCAAGTCACAGTCTAAGGAATAATAATGAAAATTGCGTTCGCCTTATTAGTATTTTCTACCACCCTATTGGGGTGCAGTAACTCTATCTCACCTGAGTTAAATCAGTGTGCACAGCAGAACTATCAATGCGAACGCAGCTGTGAGATGCAAAACACACCAGAGACAATGTCTTTACAGATATGCACTGATAAATGTATTGAGCAGTATAATGCCTGCAAAGTACAGGCTGAAAAAATTACCGAGAGCAAACGATAGTTTGCTCTTTTTGGCAAAAAATTCCCTTAATATTCTTTTAAATACAAGCACTTTCTAATTCCCGCAGTTATTTTTTATTCACCTTTTTAGAATATTTTGCGATACAATAAACTGGTCTGATGAGATGGACATACAACACCAACTTAACTTGGCTCAAGACTTGGTTTCTTAAACAATGCAAGCAGTGAGCACTAACTTTTCTTAATAACTTGTTATTTCTGGTTTTTATTCTAATCTCTAAGACAAAAGTAACACTATTGTTGAGCTCAGTATCAGCGCTTTTAATGAGTGTTACAGACACGACTCTTTGCAAAGAAAATGGGAATCAATATGAAAAAGTCAGCAATTGCATTAGCGATAGCGCTTGGGACAGTGAGTTTTCACAGCGCCGCTGAAATCAGAATTAATGGTTTTGCTTCCATTATTGGTGGTCAAACGCTAGATAGTGACGACACACTATATGGCTATGACAATGATTTTGATATGGAGAATCGTAGCTTATTCGCCCTACAACTTTCCGCCGATCTACAAGAAAGTCTAACTGCCACAGCACAGATCGTAGGCCGTGGTCAGAATGACTTTGATGCCGAGTTTGAATGGGCATACTTAACTTATGCGATTTCAGACTCGTCACAGATAAGCGCAGGTAAAATGCGCATACCATTCTATCGCTATTCTGACTTTTTAGATGTGGGCTATGCATACCGCTGGGTTAAACCACCTCAATCTGTATATAACCTAAGCTTTAGCACCTATAACGGATTGAGTTATATCCATAATTCGACATTAGGGGAATGGGAAAGCACTGTACAGCTAGCTTTAGGCAGCGTAGATGACGACATTGTTGCTATTACCTACTCAGATGAAGCTGAGTTGAACAACACAGTAGGTATTAACTGGACACTAAGCAGAGATTGGTTCAGTGCGCGTGCGGCCTACTTTGCTACCGAAGCGAGCATTAGTGCAGCTAATAGCCCTGAACTATCGGGGTTGTTGGCAGGGTTAACTGGCTATGGGCTAACTCAACAAGCGGATGATATTGCTGTCGATAAGGATGATGCTTACTTTGCCGCGATTGGTATTGCTATCGACTATAACGATATCTTGTTCGATGCAGAATACACTCAGTTTGAAGTGGATAACAGCATACTAGCTAAACAACAGCAGTATTACGCTTCCCTCGGTTACCGTATTGATGCATGGACAGTCCACCTAACCTACGAACACAATGAAGATAAGAATGAGAATGACGAGTTTAACTCTGTCCCACTCACCATCACCGCTCCAAATGGTGTAACCATTCCTGTCACGACCGATCCAACCAATCCAAATGCACCTTATTTAAGAACACTTGTTAATGGTGCGCTTGCAGGTGCTCGTGCAGAATCAGAAACGTGGAGTATTGGTGCACGTTATGACTTCCATCCGTCAGCAGCATTCAAGATTGAACTAAACCAATTCGATAACACATTGACAGATCAAAAAGTTGAACTGTTGAGCTTCGGTATCGATTTAGTATTCTAACGGAGGCTAATATGATTAAAAAAATAATGACCTTAGGGCTACTGTTAGCCAGCCAAGCAGCTTTAGCAGATGTTGCCATTATCGTGAACTCAGCAAATGCATCTACTGTGGATGACAGTACTATCAAAAAGTTATTCCTTGGCAAAAGCAAATCATTTGCCGATGGTAGTAGTGCGACCCCTGTGAATCAGGATGGTAATGCTGTATTTGACGAGTTTAACGACAAAGTGATTGGTAAATCTAGCTCTCAGCTAAATGCTCATTGGTCTAAATTAGTATTCACCGGTAAAGGAACACCTCCGAAGAAGCTAGATAACGATCAAGCGGTAATCGATTTTGTTTCGAGCAATGCAGACGCAATCGGTTATATTGATGTAAGTAAAGTAACCGGAGCCGTCAAAGTGATAGGTAAATACTAGGGCCTGTTGACCTTTGCTGTTTGATTTTTGTTCTTCTGAGTGGGTTTTGGTCGCGACGCTCGACTTGCCGCCTAGTGATCTAGGCAAAAGTTGAGCAACAATGATCAAAGCGCACTCAGGTGAACCCAAAGGGCAGCGCTTGATTGGCATTTCTACTGTGTTCTCGCCTGACTCACATAGAATGACTATGCTACGCAGGCTCTGCCTTGTATAAATACCAATCAAACTGCTGCAAAAAGCAAACTTGAAAGATAAACAGGCCCTAATATTCCTTATCAAATAAAAACAGCCACTTAATGTGGCTGTTTTTATTTATTGTTTAAAAATTAAAGCATTAGACTCTAAATTTTGAGGTTGCATCTTTCAAGTTATCGGACAATACATGGAGATTTTCAGCAACGTCTTGTACTTCATTCAACGCTTGCATTGTGTCTTGGAAAGACTGGTGCATAGATGTCACATTATTCACTACCATAGCTGCTACCGAGGTCTGCTCTTCCGTTGCCGCAGCAATTTGGCCATTCATGCTATTAATTGACAAGATTTGTGCTGCTATCTGCTCAATCGACTGCCCAGTTTGTGCTGCAGCTTCAGCGTTATTAATTGCCATACTGCTTGCACTTGTCATTGCTTTCACCGCTTGATTTGCTGCTTCTGTTAGCACATTTAAAAGCTCTCTTATCTCATTGGTCGACTTGGCTGTTCTTGAGGCTAATTCGCGGACTTCATCGGCAACCACCGCAAAACCTCGACCTTGCTCACCAGCACGAGCAGCTTCAATCGCAGCATTCAAGGCTAGTAAATTGGTTTGCTCTGCAATTGATGTGATCACATTTAAGATTTGCGTCACGTTCTGCGTATCATCAGCTAGCTTATTGATCGTCTCTGCTGCATGATTAATTTCTTCACTTAACGCTTGTGATTCGTTAACTGACACCTGAATTTGGCGCTTACTCTGCTCAACTTCTTGTTCGGCCAGCTGGGCAGCATCAGAGGCTTGTGACGCCGAGTGAGAGATATCACCCACACTTAACCGCATTTCTTCCATAGATTGACGTACCACTTCTGCGTCATGCGTTTGTTGATTCGTTGCCCCTTCTGCTTTTTCCATGCCCTGAACAAGACGACTTGAGTCTTTCATCAAAGGCTCGACGACACTCATCACCTCGACAACCGCCCCTTTTAGTAACGCAACAAATTCATTGAAGTTTATGGATACTTGACCAATTTCATCGTGAGAGCGCACATTGAGCGTAGTAGACAAAGAACCCTGCCCCTGCGCTAATAGTTTCAGATTTTGCGCCGCATCCTTAGCAGAGTTACCAATACCTCTTGCAATCACAACCGCTAAGAAAACCAGCACAAGTAAAGAAATAACGGCCACAATCAACATTATCGTGAGCGCGTTTGCTGAGCGCTCTTCGGTATTTTGAAGTAATTCAACAAAACGATCATTCGCGTTCGTTTTAGCCTTGGTAAAATCTGCGACTAAACCTTCGTAGATTTCAGTTTTCTTTTTGGCATCTTCTTGGATACGGGAAAAATCAGCTGTACCATCTATCATTCCCCCAGCAATTTGTTGCGCAATTTTGCCGTATTGTGCAAGTTCGTCGCTATTATCTGAAGGCATAAAGCCGCTTTGTACCGACTCAATTTTTTGCAGGTTAGCTTGGATTTGCTGTTGATATTCTTTTGCTTTATCTAGTAATTCAGCATCCCCGAAGGTTACAGCTTGAGTGAATAGCTCATCTAAATTCTGCAGCTTATTTGCGTTTTCTGTGGCGAGGTTAAGAATTTTGTATGTCTGCTCCTCTAATTCATTTAATGCCCTTTGATTAGAGCTAATAGCGTTGTAATTAACAAACACGATAACCACAAAAGCGACAACCGCAACGAGCGTAATTGCGTGGATCTTTTTGGTGATACTAAGATCAGCAAAAGCAGTACCTAGACTCATATATACACCTTTTGAAGTAAGACGAGTTCATTATCGACTGATTTATTATAAATTTTAACTAAATATAGAATATTTCCAGCTTTTTTGCCGCTTGAGGATGAAGATTTAAACAAATTATTCAATCTGGGAACATGGAAGTGTGAAAATAAAAAATGCCGCTCAATGAGCGGCATTAATAACAACAAGTAATTAGCGGGTTGAGTAATTGATTAAAGTAAACCTAACTTTTTCAATTCACGTGTCGCCATTTCGCTAGAAAGAGGAACATAACCGTCTTTCTCAACAATTTTTTGACCTTCTTTAGACAATACCATCTTCAAGAATTCAGCTTCGATAGGTGCTAATTCTTTATTAGGGTGCTTGTTTACATATAGGTATAGGAAGCGAGACAGTGGGTATTTACCCTGTGCCACATTTTCTAATGTTGCATCAACGTAGTTCGTGCCTTTTTTCGCTAGTGGTACGGTACGTACGCCTGACGTTTTATAACCGATACCAGAGTAACCAATCGCATTCACTGAAGACGAGATAGACTGTACTACAGACGCAGAACCTGGCTGCTCGTTAACATTATTGCGGAAGTCACCTTTACACAGTGCTTTTTTCTTGAAGTAACCATAAGTACCAGATACTGAGTTACGACCATAAAGCTGAATATCTTTTGCAGCCCAATCACCCGTTAGACCAACATCACTCCAGCGATTTGCCTGTGCTGCCGAACCACACTTGCGCGTTGAAGAGAAGATTGAATCAACCTGTTCAATTGTTAAGCCTTCAATTGGGTTATCTTTGTGTACAAATACCGCTAGCGCATCAATTGCTACGCGGATTTCTGTTGGCTTATAACCATAACGCTTTTCAAAAGCTTCGATTTCTTTTGACTTCATCTTACGGCTCATAGGGCCGAAGTTTGCCGTTGCTTCCGTTAGTGCTGGTGGCGCAGTAGAAGAACCAGCAGCTTGGATTTGGATATTTACGTTAGGGTAAATTCTTTTATATTCTTCTGCCCAAAACGTCATCATGTTGGCAAGCGTATCAGAACCTACAGAAGAGAAGTTTCCTGAGATACCGCTGGTTTTATTATACTCTGGTAACTTTTCGTCTAAAGCAGATACTTGAGTAGAAACTAATGTAGTAATAGCCACACCCATTGCGGCAACTAAGCTTTTAAATTTCATTGGGGTCACTCCAGTTGTTGGTCCCAGTTATTTTACGCAGCTCATTGTGCAGCGATAAAATGACAATAAAATTACTCTTAAATTACACTTTTATGACTTTCATCATTTGTCATAAAAATTCGCTTTTGTTTGGGGAAAGCAAACCAAAAACGAGAGCCTTCACCCACTTTGCTTTCAATATGTAAAGCTGAGTCATGGCGAGACAACACATGTTTAGTAATTGCTAAACCAAGGCCCGAGCCGCCTGTTTTTCGGCTTCGTGCTTTATCCACTCGGTAAAATCGTTCAGTTAGTCGGTTAATGTGTTCAGGCGCGATACCATCACCATTATCGACAACACTAAACGTCGGCAAGTCGTCTTCTAAATACCAACGTACATGAATGTGCCCACCGGGTTTGGTGTAATGAATAGCATTAAAAATTAAATTTGAGTAAGCACTGCGTAACTCATCCCCAGCCCCTTTGATATCCAAAGTCGGATCAATATCAAAAACGAGCTCATGGCCCTTTTCCTGATTAAGTGACTTCGCTTCGGTATGAATAAGATCAAGCATCGCTGGAATATTCACGGCTTTGTCATTGTCTTGCTTTCTCGCCCCTTCGATTCGAGACAAGGAAAGAAGCTGATTTACCAGACTGTCCATCCGTTTACACTGATCTATCATAGTGCCATGTGCTTTAGCCCACATCGCGGGGGGTGGCATATTATCGCTATCCATCATCTCTAGATAGCCAGCCATGACGGTTAGCGGCGTCCTTAGCTCATGAGATACGTTTGCGACAAAGTCTTTGCGCATCTGCTCTAATTGCTTTAGTCGGCTAACATCACGCGCCACCAGCATAAGCTGCTCGGCATAAGGCATGACTCGTATTTCCAACACTTGCTCATGTGCAAGCCCGGTCTCAAGCTCTAATGCTTCATCAAAGCGATGTTCATGCATGTATTTTACAAATTTAGGATCTCGGATAAGGTTATCCAATCTTTGACCATGATCTGTAGGCCATTGCAGACCTAACACTTTCAAGGCTAATTGGTTACACCACACAATACTGAGATCTTGTTGCAGTACAACGACCGCGTCAGGGATAGCTTCAGCCCCTTCACGAAAGCGTCGGATCAGTTCTGCGAGTTCATTGCGCTTTTTGCGATTACGTTGCTGAAGCTGATAGATCCCTTCAAACACTTGTTCCCAAGCGCCCTTACCTTCAGGTGGATTAAAACTACGTTGGTTGAGCAGCCAGTCGCTCAAACGATAGAGTTGTTTGTAATGCCAAACTAATAAGACGAAAGCACCGATGAAAAGAAACAGAAAAGGTGCACTGACTAAATAGCCAATTAAGGCTAGTGGTAGGAAATACAAAAACAGGCGTCTTGTTAACGCCTGTTTATCAATCACTCGATACATAGACTAAATCCATTTAGGAACCAAATAATTCAGTTCCTCTTGGAATACTAATTACAGTTTACTCGAAAAGCGGTA
Organism: Pseudoalteromonas sp. BMB; assembly: GCF_001709235.1. Classification (NCBI taxonomy): domain Bacteria; kingdom Pseudomonadati; phylum Pseudomonadota; class Gammaproteobacteria; order Alteromonadales; family Pseudoalteromonadaceae; genus Pseudoalteromonas; species Pseudoalteromonas sp. BMB. The sequence goes on along the minus strand of NZ_MBQA01000187.1, from coordinate 15,744 downwards.
ACCTGCACCACGTACGGTTTGCACTAAGCGATCGTGACCAAGCGGTGCGATAGCTTTACGTAAGCGACGAATATGAACGTCTACAGTGCGATCTTCAACGTACACATTAGTACCCCATACGTGATCTAACAGCTGTTCACGGCTATAAACACGTTCAGGGTGTGTCATGAAGAAATGTAATAAACGAAACTCTGTTGGCCCCATATCTAACTCAGTGCCTGCAGATGTCACTCGGTGAGAAATAGGGTCTAAACGTAATCCGTGAACTTCTATCGCTTCTTCTAGCGACGTCGGCGAAACTCGGCGCATTACCGCTTTGATACGAGCCATTAGCTCTTTGGGAGAGAAAGGCTTTGTCACATAATCGTCCGCACCAACCTCTAATCCTTTAACTTTGTCTTCCTCTTCACCTCTTGCCGTTAGCATGATGATTGGGATCTGACGGGTATATTCACTTTGCTTAAACTTTTTAGCAATTTGAATACCACTGCCTCCTGGCAGCATCCAGTCTAGTAGCACCATATCTGGATAAGGTTCTACCATAGCAGCAACCGCTGAATCATAGTCTTCCGCTTCAATTGCTTGAAAACCATTTTGCTCTAGTACGAACACCAACATTTCTCTGATAGGTGCTTCATCATCAACTACAAGTACTTTACGTGACATTCCCAATGTTCTCTCGTTACCGACGTTGTTGATGTCATTATTATGACTAACTGTGACATTTTTATGAAAGTGTAACGTGTAAACGCAAAACAAGCCAAAAAAATCTCTTTTTTGGCTACAAAGGGAATACCTTATTTATTTGTAATAATATGATTTTAAATATATTTCATACTAAAATATTGGTCTCAAAATAGTGTTTTCGAAATATGGACTACGATCTCCAAACCATACTACAAAAACTACGCTGCAATTCACCGCAAAATCAGCATGCTTTTTGTAAATAGCCTTACGCCTTTGTAAATTAAAAGTCATACCTCAATGTGACCGCCATCGTGTTGTGATCTTCGTTGTTATCCAAAGAAAATTTCGAATACCAAAGATACATACGAGCTTGTTTACTTAAACTTTTTTCCACACCCACAGAGGCTGCATTGCCAGAGTCCTTCAGCTTACCTGCTGCCCCATCCGAATCTTGATATTGAGCCAGTAAGGTATATGACTCAATTTGGTAGGCAGCACTCACCATAAAACTGTCTACTTCCTCATCACTATCTATCGCTTCATTTTGTTGATACATACCGCCGAGTTTAAAGTCCCCTAGTTTTCCTTGTACCGTCACGCGATTAATGTCTTGTCCCGCGACTTTATTATCATGGGCAACAGCAACATATACATTGGTTTTCTTGAGTTTGCTATCACCGTAACTTGCCGACAAAGATAAGCCATCTTCACCATTTTGTTTGCTGTTGTCTTCGGCAATATAACTCACCGTAAACTGCAAATGATTGATCGCTGGAGTCGTATATTGCACGGTGTCACCAAGGCGATTTTCACCAACAAAGAACGAATTAATATCACCAGAAAAGTCATTCATTAAGTCCACTTTGCCTTGCGACTTTTTCATCGGTGTATCATCACGGCCGATCAGGAGCTGACCATAGCTCCCTTTAACCCCAAGATACTGAGAGCGTGCTGTAAGGTTATCACCTGATTTACCATCTTTGTCTTGATCCGTGATCTCAACTTGGAATTCATATTTATAAAAAATCTCAAGTCCTTCTTGCAGCTTTGTAGCTCCCTTTAATCCCATGCGAGAGTTATAACTTTCAATTGAAGTATCGCTGTCACCATCTTTATCAGAATTCTGTACACCGACATGAGCTCTACCGTATAGAGATACAGCTTCGTTTGCATAACTACAAACACTCATAGAGCAAAGGCTTAGAGCAACAAATGGTAGGTATTTCATTTTCATCTTTGATCACCTTGGATAGTATTTGGGCGCAGTACAACAAGGTTTGAGATGCCGAAGCCAGACAGAGAGGACGTAGCGAACAGATCTCGTATTTTTAAAGTTAGACACTTTTAGCTGGAGATCAAGAAACTGACTCCGGGATCAGTATTTTATTAACTGCTGGGGATCATCCACTGTCAGGATCAGATTTTTACTAACAAGATCGTCCCCAAGATCATTTTCTTACTAACCTCTTACTACTTCACGCTCGATCAAGTTGGTATAAAAATGATCTAAGCGAAGCTAACTTATTGATCTGAGGTTTTGAAATATATCCACTTAGTCAAACAATGATCTTTGTTAGTAAAGATCTGATCCCTATTTACTTCGCTAGTAAAATGGCGATCCAAGTGTATTTTCACCTTGCAGCCCTATTGAACATTGGCTTCCAATCAAGGATCAGATACAAAAAAGCCTCTATTTCAGAGGCTTTTTGAAGTATCAAAGTGCGATGCACAATTTTACTTAGTCAAATTTTGATCCGGTAAGTTATTTCACTTTAGGATCTAACTCACCCGTTAGATATCTCAAGTGCATATCATCAAGTGAAATTGGCTTGATCTTAGCTGCTTGACCTGCTGTACCGAACGCTTCGTAGCGCGCAATACAGATCTCAGTCATCGCTTTCGTCGCTTCAGCTAAGAATTTGCGTGGATCGAAATTGCTTGGGTTTTGCGCAAGGTGGCGACGAATAGCACCTGTTGATGCTAAACGTAAATCGGTATCGATATTAACTTTACGAACACCGAATTTAATACCTTCAACAATTTGCTCAACCGGTACACCGTAAGTCTCAGGGATTTCACCACCAAACTCATTGATGATTGCTAACCAGTCCTGCGGAACTGAAGACGAACCATGCATTACTAAGTGAGTATCAGGAATACGAGCGTGGATTTCTTTGATGCGGTTAATTGCTAAGATATCGCCCGTTGGTGGACGAGTAAATTTATAAGCACCGTGTGATGTACCACATGCAATAGCAAGCGCATCTACATTGGTTTTCTTGACGAAGTCTGCAGCTTCTTCAGGATCTGTTAGTAGCTGATCTTCTGTTAATTTACCTTCAGCGCCAATACCGTCTTCTTCACCAGCTTCACCGGTTTCAAGAGAACCAAGTACACCTAGCTCGCCCTCAACAGACACGCCACACGCGTGCGCCATTTCAACGGTACGACGAGTAACGTCCACATTATACTCGTAGCTTGAAGGCGTTTTACCGTCTTCCATTAGAGAACCATCCATCATGACTGATGAGAAACCAAGTTGAATTGAGCGCTGACATACAGCAGGTGAAGTACCATGATCTTGGTGCATTACAACTGGAATATGAGGCCATTCTTCTACAGCTGCTAAAATCATGTGGCGGATAAATGGTGCACCAGCATATTTGCGTGCACCAGCAGAACCTTGCACGATAACCGGACTATTTGTCTTGTCCGCAGCTTCCATGATCGCACGCATTTGCTCTTGGTTATTCACGTTAAATGCCGGAACGCCATAACCATGCTCAGCTGCATGATCGAGAAGTTGACGCATACTGATTAAAGCCATATTGCTTTTCTCCAATTGTTGATAGCCACCGCTATCGGTTTGAACGGATAATATGTTTACACCAGCTTAAACTGATGAAGTTAACCACTTTATTTGTTGGCTAACCGGACGCTACGCGTCGTCAAGTAAACATCAAGTATGTGAGAGAGTGATGTTTACCTGATATTAAGAGGCAGCTTAACGCTACCTCAATCAATTTTAGTCTCTAGCTCGCTGCTCAAGCATGGCGACCGCAGGAAGCGTTTTACCCTCAAGGAATTCAAGGAAAGCACCACCACCTGTAGAAATATAAGAGATATCTTGCTCAACACCATACTTATCGATAGCAGCTAACGTATCACCACCACCAGCAATTGAGAATGCTGACGACTTAGCGATAGCATTGGCAATCGCTTCAGTACCATTACCAAATTGGTCAAATTCGAATACGCCCACAGGGCCATTCCAAACCACAGTGCCAGCATTTGCAATGATATCAGCAAGTTGAGTTGCTGTATCAGGACCGATGTCGAAGATCATGTCTTCGTCTGAAACTTCGCTTACATCTTTAATGGTAGCAACTGCAGATTCTGAAAACTCATTACCTACAACCACATCGGTCGGAACAGGAATATCACCGTCATTCGCTCTAGCAGCGGCCACTAGCTTGTTCGCTTCAGGGATCAAATCCGCTTCGTACAGCGACTTACCGACAGGGTTACCCGCTGCAGCAATGAAAGTATTTGCAATACCGCCACCAGTCACGAGTTGGTCAACAACCTTAGACAATGAATCAAGCACAGTTAGTTTGGTTGATACTTTAGAGCCGCCAACGATGGCCACCAAAGGACGAGCTGGGTTATCTAGTGCTTTGCCAAGTGCGTCTAGTTCAGCCGCAAGCAATGGACCTGCACAAGCCACCTCAGCGTATAAGCCAACACCATGTGTTGAAGCCTGTGCGCGGTGCGCAGTACCAAAGGCATCCATCACGTAGACATCACAAAGCGCTGCTAGTTTTTTCGCAAGTACTTCATCGTCTTTTTTCTCGCCAACGTTAAAACGCACGTTTTCGAATACGATAACTTCATTGTCTTGTACATCCACGCCGTCAAGATAGTCAGTCACTAAACGTACATCTTGAGATAACGCATCATTAAGATAATCCACAACCGGCTGCATAGAATATTGTGCATCATACTCTCCCTCGGTTGGACGACCAAGGTGAGACATCACCATCACTTTAGCACCTTTTTCTAGCGCTAATTTGATACTAGGTAGTGCAGCACGGATCCGCGCGTCCGACGCGACTTTGCCATCTTTAATTGGCACATTTAGGTCTTCGCGGATCAACACACGCTTGCCGTTTAAATCTAAATCCGCCATCTTAATGACTGACATTGGACATCTCCTTAAAGAACGATACATTTTGTTATCTACAAGGCAGCAATCGTTTGCTACCTCGGTTTGAATTATTGTTTTAATTTTGTGCAGACAATTTGATTATAACAGCGTCTGAAACAAATGATTAGCCACGCATCATCACGCAAGCGGTATCAAGCATACGATTAGCAAAACCCCACTCGTTATCACACCAAACTAGTAGCTTAACCAAGCGCTTGTGACTCACTCGAGTTTGCGTACCATCTATAATACAAGAATGTGGATCGTGATTAAAATCAACCGACACTAGCGGCTCTTCAGTGTAGCTCAGTACCCCTTCTAAACGACCACCAGCAGCCTGCTTTAGAACTGAGTTTACCGCATCAATTGTGACATTTTCATTGAGCGTCACACTCAGATCCATCGCCGTAACATTGATTGTTGGCACCCGTACCGCGATCGCCTCAAAACGACCTTGGAACTTAGGTAAAATACGTTCAATACCGCGAGCCAGCTTAGTATCAACAGGAATGATGGATTGGCTTGCCGCACGCGTACGACGCAAATCACTGTGATAAGCATCAATCACTTGTTGATCATGCATAGAGGCGTGAATAGTCGTAATAGCGCCAGACTCAACACCAAACTTATCGTCTAGCACTTTAATTACCGGAACAATACAGTTTGTTGTACATGAGCCGTTAGACACAATGGTGTGATCAGGTAACAGTATTTCTTCGTTGATACCGAAGATCACCGTCGCATCAACATCAGCATCCGCAGGATGTGAAAATAATACTTTCTTTGCCCCAGCCTGAATATGCGCAAGTGCGTGCTGACGAGAATGATAGACGCCAGTGCAATCGAGCACCACATCAACATCCAGCGCGCGCCAAGGCAGGTGACTTGGATCTGGCTCTGAAAATAACTGGATCTTATCCTCAGCTACTTCCAAAAAAGATTCTGTTAACGAAACTGGAAAAGCAAAACGCCCATGTGAGGTATCGTATTTTAGAAGATGCGCGATCCCTTTAGGATCCGCCAACTCATTGATGGCTACAATTTGTATTTCGTGGTGACGACCCGACTCATAGAGTGCTCTTACGATATTACGCCCTATTCGACCAAAGCCATTAATTGCAAGCTTGATTGTCATTAAATTGAAAATCCATGAAGTCGCAAGTACGAAAGTTCCCCTTCGTTTTGATGGCGCTATTGTAATCGACCTGAGTGAAATGTGTAAGGGGCTAGGGCAATTTTTTAACTCAAGTTAAATCCGCAATTTTACATTTACCGCCAGCACAAATGGCCTGAGATTGCGCCAACAGTAGTTCCGCTGTCGCTAAAGCATCGCTAAGCGCATCATGCAATTGGTGAGGAGGTAAACCATAACGCATTCTACAAGCATTTAGTGTTAATGCATCTTGCGCCAACGGATAGCCTTGCTTTAACACACGACGCTTATCTATCTGCATGGTATCTAACAACAAAGCAGGTCTTACGTTTAGCTCAAAGCGCTGAAATGCCGCCTTAAGAAACGCCCAATCCATCTGTACGTTATGACATACCAACACTTTACCGTGGAGCGCGCGCTGAAGCGCCAGCAACAAAGTTTGTAAGGACTCACCATCTGCCAATTGACTACTATCAATACCGTGAAAAACTGGACTTTGTGCAAGCGTTCGCACTTCACTGTTCAAATGATACTGTGCATCTTTCACTTGGATCCGCATATTTTTAATCGGCAACCAACCAGCCGACACAATTTCATGGCGCTTAGGATCAAGCCCGGTGAGCTCAAGGTCTAGCACCACCAACTCGGCTTGCGCAAACGGCTGATGTTTATAGCGCCACTTAGCAACAGAGTGAGAAAACCAGTTCATTGCTTATAAACTCCCTCGAGCAAACTTAAACGCACTCGCCTGCTGTGCTTGTTTGACTAAATAAAATGCTTCTTTGAGTTGATGGCGCTCAAGAGAAGAGAGGTTTTCTGGGTTAATACAATTTCCAGGTAATCCTTCACGGTTGATTTGGGTCTTTAACCGCAATTGTGTCAAGAATCGCCAACAGTCTTTTAGATTGTCGATATCCGACTTAGCAAGCAATGGGCTTTTAGTCAGTGCCTCTAGGCGCTCTAAGGTGTTAGCTCTTGCAACTCCAACCTTTAGCGCATACAACCTAACCACATCGTTGATAATAGCAACCCCACGCTTTTTCAGATCTAAATACTTATGTTTGCTCTTGTCTTTTTCCAGCTTAAATTGTTGAAAGATCCCGATCGGTACCGAGTTTGCGTTGATGTCTGTCGCCATTGCCGCATAAAACAACTCGTTTCGACTGATCTGCTCCAAAGATTGGCGCAGGGTCGCATAGAGATCGCTGGCGCCATCAATAAAACGCATATCAAAGTAGATCTTGCAATTAAGCATCGCTTTTGGCGTAGGAGACAAGATCCACTTGCTAAATTTGGCGGTCCACTGGGCAACTGTGCCACGGCAATCTGCATTACTAGCCATGATATTTCCCGGGCAAGATTGAATACCGCACTCGTTGAGTTGCTCACAAACAAACGCGCCTAAAGCAGCAAAGTAACGACGATCGTTTTCGCTGATATTGTCTGGTAGCAACAAACCATTGTCTTGATCTGAATGTAAGGTCTGCTCTTCTCGTGCCTGAGAGCCAAAACAGATCCACGCGAAGCGACATGGCGCGGCACCGTGCTGCTGTTGATATAAATAGATTAATCTTGATGTTAGCGCATCAGTGAGGCCACTTAGTAACTTGCCAATCAGTGAAATATCTTCGATATGATAGGAAAATTGACGCAATAGATCCGGGATCTCCTGAGCGCAATTTTTGATAGCCAGAAGATTTTGTGCTTTATAGATCCTCCCAATAAGTTGCACCGGATCACTTTTTTGCTGTCTCAGTAGATCGGTGCTGGTCAGCATGCCCAATGGTTTATATGCTTCATTTAACACAGGCAAGTGATGAATATTGTGCTTAAGCATTAAATGCAGGGCCGAAAACACACGGTTGTTTTCAAAAATATGTTTTGGCTTTTCCGTCATGATCTCAGCAAGTGGAGCACTGGGATCTTTGTCTTGCGCTAGAACTCGATTGCGCAGATCTCTATCCGTCACAACGCCAACCAAGCGCGCTTGCTCCGTGACCATAATTGATGAAACACGATGCTGGCTCATCAATTTGGCGGCCTCACGAATACTCGCTGTCGGCGCGATAGTAACCGCATCTTTAGTCATTAGTTCAGATATTTTCCGCTCTGACCAAGTTTCGCTTTGCTGTTTATAACGAGAAGAAAGTAGTCGGTTAGCGTGTGCTCTAACAAAGTATTGCTCAAAAGGTTTATATTCTCGGCGTAAAAAATCAAAGTTCTGCTCATTGAGAATATAAACCAAGCCATCTTTTTGAACTTCGATGCGATTTTGAATAGCATCACCGGTTAATAAAGAAGGATAACCAAAGTAGTCTCCCTCGCTCATACGACCAATGACTTCGTCTTTAGCTGAGATCAGATCAACTACACCTGAGCGCAGCAGATATAGATTTGGCTTGCCATCTTGAAGCCAATCTTGTTGATTCGTCTGGCTAAGATAAACAATTTCGATATGTTTTGAAAAGTAGCTGGCAGCCGCTTCGGGCAATTCAGAAAACGGGGCTTGTTTATAAACAAACTGAAAGACATCTTGAATTTCTGGCGTCATACCTAACTGTCCTTTTAATCGTCTACAATTTTGCACTATCAAAAACAAATTTGCCCAGCACACTGGCTGGGCAAATTCGATTAGCATTGCTTAGTGTGCGTGAGCAGCGCTAGACCCTTTAGGGTTACGGATCCCATCAACCATCACTTTGACTTCTTCAGGTGTATCCGCAGTCACCTTCATAACCAGTGCAGCTACAACGAAGTTCACTAGCATACCTACAATACCGATCCCTTCAGGAGAAATCCCAAACAACCAGTTTGCAGGGGCATTTAGCTCAGGGCTGACAAACTTAAAGTAAATAATATAAGCCGCAGTGAAACCTATACCCGTTACCATGCCGGCAATCGCACCTTCTTTATTCATTCGCTTAGAGAATATTCCCATGATAATTGCAGGGAAGAAACTCGCCGCAGCCAACCCGAAGGCAAATGCAACCACCGAGGCAACAAACCCTGGAGGGTTTATACCAAAGTACGCCGAGATTGCGATAGCAACCATCGCTGCTAAGCGTGCAGCCAGCAATTCTTGTTTATCGTTGATATCCGGCTTAATGGTACGCTTCAACAAATCATGTGATACTGATGTTGAAATAACCAGTAGCAAACCAGCGGTTGTCGATAGCGCCGCAGCAATACCACCTGCAGCGACCAATGCAATCACCCACGCAGGTAGATTCGCAATTTCTGGATTTGCCAATACCATAATATCGCGGTCAATCTTCACTTCGTTTGCACTTGCAGGATCATCAATCTTGCCTGCAGAGTACTGCATTTTGCCATCACCATTCTTATCATTGAATACGATAAGGCCCGTTCTTTCCCAGTTTTTCACCCACTGTGGTGCTTCTTCATATAACGTGCCACTACCATCTTTACCGTTGATAGTGTCGATCATGTTTACGCGAGCGAATGACGCAACAGCAGGTGCAGTTGTATATACGATAGCGATAAACACTAAGGTCCAAGCAGCTGAAATACGAGTGTCTTTTACTCTAGGAACGGTGAAGAAGCGAACAATTACATGTGGCAGACCTGCAGTACCAACCATAAGTGCAGCGGTAATAGCAAACACATCAACCATACTCTTAGAACCTTCAGTGTACTGCGCAAAACCGAGCTCGGTACTGAGTCCATCTAGCTTGTCGAGTAGATAGGTGCCCGAGCCATCAGCCAACGTTGCACCAAAGCCGGTTTGTGGTAGTAAATGGCCCGTCATCATCAGTGAGATGAAAATAGCAGGAACTAAATAAGCAAAGACAAGTACACAATATTGAGCGACCTGTGTATAAGTGATCCCCTTCATACCGCCAAGTACCGCGTAGAAGAATACAATCACCATACCGATGTAAACACCCGTTTCAATATCCACTTCGAGGAAACGAGAGAAAACCACACCAACACCACGCATTTGACCGGCAATATAGGTAAAACAGATGAAGATAGCACACAGGATCGCAACCACACGTGCAACCTGAGAATAGTAACGATCACCGATAAAATCTGGTACCGTGAACTTACCAAATTTACGCAAATAAGGTGCTAAACACAGGGCAAGTAATACATAACCGCCGGTCCACCCCATCAGGTAAACACCGCCGTCGTAACCAGCGAAGGAAATAATCCCCGCCATTGAAATAAAGGACGCTGCACTCATCCAATCTGCAGCAGTTGCCATACCGTTTGCAACAGGAGGCACACCGCCGCCAGCAACATAGAATTCATTCGTGGACCCAGCTCTCGCCCAGATGGCGATACCGATATAAAGCGCAAAACTAAGGCCGACGATAATAAAAGTTAAAATTTGAACATCCATCGGTTAGCTCCTCACTCATCCACGCCGTATTTTTTATCTAACGCATTCATTTTTGAAACGTAGACAAAAATTAACGCAACAAAAGTATAAATTGCGCCTTGCTGAGAAAACCAAAATCCGAGTTTAAATCCAAAAAAACGAACTTCGTTGAGCACATCAACTAACAGGATGCCGAATCCAAATGAGACGACAAACCAAATAGTGAGTAGCTTAAACATCAAGGCGAGATTTTCTGACCAATATGCTTTCGCTTGTTCTTCACTTTTAAAAGCCATTTTAAATCTCCTATCACCCGCTCCAACATGGAGCAAGTTGTGTTAATAGACCTTAATGAGAGTAGCAACGGCTTGGTAAGTTGAAATTGAGACCTTAGTCGTAACGCCAAGTTAACGTTTACGTAAACTGCAGATGCGTGATATTCATTAGAATTAAAAAGTCTTTATAAACAAAAAGATAAGTCAAAACAGGTTGGATGAAGATGTATTTTCAATGAGTGGATACGACAGTAAGACATTAGTCTAACTTGAATGGTGAATGAACGTCTTTACTCACCAAACAAAACCCTAACACTTTGATTTTAAATAAGATATAAATCTCAAATAAAATTATAGAGTAAACTAGACTATGGGTGCCATTTGTTTGCTAAAGTATGACGATATTAATACCAAAAACTATAACAAACATTATGACTGCCATTTTACTCCTTGTTGCCGCTGCTTATATTGGTGTACTTTTTTGGCTCGCCAACTGGGGAGATAAAACCACCCCCCGCGCACTCAAAATTAGTCATCATCCGTTTGTTTATGCCTTTTCCTTAGGGATTTATTGTACTTCTTGGACTTATTACGGCTCGGTAGGTACTGCGGCCACCAGTAGTTGGCATTACTTCCCTATTCTTTTGGGGCCCATTTTACTGTTTTTGTTCGGTCAGGGGTTTTTGCGCAAACTCATATTGGTCAGTAAAAAGCAGAATATCACCACCATTGCCGATTTCATTTCGGCACGATACGGTAAACGCCAAACTACGGCCGTCATGGTAACGATGATAGCCCTATTGGCAACCATTCCATATATTGCACTCCAGCTCAAAGCCTTGAGTAGTAGCTTCCTGCTATTACAGCAGGATGAGCAAGTGTCAGGCACTGCGCTCGCATTGGCTGGCACCTTGATCATGGCATTATTTGCGATTTTCTTTGGCACCAGAAAGGTAGATGTGACTGAGTATCGCTCAGGGTTGATGTTGGCCGTTGCTTTTGAATCTATCGTTAAACTACTCGCACTCGGTATTGTTGCCGTGCTTGCATGGCAATCTTTAGCTCAAGTTCCAGACTCATTTGAAGCATTGAGCGAACATTGGCAATCTTTTGACTTCTTTAACTTCAACTTCGTTGGACAAACGCTTATGGCAGCGGCTGCCATCGTCTGTTTGCCCCGACAATTTCATGTTGTAGTAGTGGATAACCACAATACTTCACACTTAAAAACCGCACGCTGGGCATTTACGCTTTACTTGTTATTGATAGCAGCCATGATCATCCCAATCGCTACCGCCGCTATCCACCCCGATATTGGCTATGGTGCGGCACCGGATAGTTTCGTACTCGCTTTACCTATCATGATGGAGCATCCGATCCTCGCTACATTTGTATTTATCGGCGGTTTATCAGCGGCAACGGCCATGATAGTCGTTGCGACTCTCACACTTAGCACCATGTTATCAAACGATGTGGTATTGCCCTTGTTGTTCAAGCGTAAATTTAAGAAGAACATTCTAAACAGCAGTTTTAAGAGCCAAATACTCTTAGTTCGACGCTTTGTTATCGCCGCAATCTTATTACTTTCATATATGTACCAGCAATGGTTTGGTCATGGTGAAGCACTCGCGAATATGGGCTTAGTCGCCTTCTCATTGGTGACTCAGCTATTACCTGCGATTGTCGGTGGACTTTACTGGCGTAAAGGCCATGCGTATGGCGTATATGCGGGGCTCATCGCGGGTTTTATCTGCTGGATGCTATTTCTTATGTTTCCAATTCTGGAAGCTGGAGGATTACTTGATTATGAAATGCGTCAGACCCTTATCACCCGAGGAACTTTACTTGCACTGCTCGCCAACATTAGTTGCTATATTAGCTTCTCTATCGGTGCACAGGAGCGCCTAATCGACCGTATTCAGGCCGCGGCATTCGTAAACCCTAAAGATCAGGCTGCACTCTCCAAACGCTTGAATAAACAAGTTCGTGCTACCGTGTATGACTTTAAAGTGCTGCTACAAACCTTCTTGGGGGTTCAGCGCAGTCAGCAACTGCTCGGGCACTATGCTCAAAATAATATTTTAGAAGATAATGATGCGTACCCAGCTCCTGAATTTATCTCATTCTGCGAGCGCGCACTCACGGGAGTGCTCGGAGCTTCATCTGCCCAAGCTCTGATCCGTACCGTGTCATCGGGTCGCCAAATGGCATTTGAAGAGGTGGTTAACTTTTTTGATGAAACCACACAAGCACTACAGTTCAACCAAAACCTACTTTATACCTCATTAGAAAACCTAAGCCATGGGATTTCGGTTGTTGATAAAGATCTAAAACTTGTTGCATGGAACAGGCGTTATCACGAGATGTTCGCCTACCCAGACGGTTTCTTAGAAGTAGGACAACCGATAGAGGAAGTGATCCGCTTTAACGCCGAGCGCGGTGAATGCGGTCCTGGTGAAATTGATAAACACGTCGATAAGCGAGTTCAACATTTGAAAAATGGCACTCCTCACCACTTTATTCGCCACCGTCGTAATGGCCAAGTATTTGAGATGACAGGGAACCCGCTGCCTGAAGGCGGGTTTGTGACGAGTTTTTCAGATATCACCACGCATATTGCGACGCAAAACGCACTGGAAGAAATCAATATGGATCTAGAGAACCGTATTGAAGCCAGAACCCAAGAGATCCGCACCATTAATATGGATCTTAAAGCGGAAATAGCCAATCGTCACGAAACAGAGCAGGCACTAATGGCCGCTAAAAAAGAAGCAGAACAAGCAAATGAGAGTAAAACCCGCTTCTTAGCGCTTGCCAGTCATGATATTTTGCAGCCACTCAATGCCGCACGCCTATACTTAGCGGCGATTGATACCCACAATTTAATAAGTAAAGATCAGGGTAACTTTGAAAAACTCACCGATAGCCTAGACTCCACCGTGCACCTGATGAGTGCGCTTTTAGATATTGCAAAACTAGAGCAAGGTGCAATGAAACCAACCCCTAGGCATTTCAACATTGACGATATCTTACTACCACTGGCAAATGAGTATGCCATCATTTCAAAAGAGAAAGGTCTCGAGCTTAAGGTGAGAAGCTCCCACAGCATTGTGCACAGTGACACCACTTACCTGCGCCGGATCATTCAAAACCTGGTTTCCAATGCCGTTAAATATACCGACAGTGGCAAAGTGCTCATCGCCTGTCGACGCCGTAAACATAGTTTAAGGCTTGAAGTGTGGGATACCGGTCCTGGTATTTCAAACCATGAGCAGAATAAGATCTTTAACGATTTTTATCGTATTCAAGCAGGCGATAATAAAGGTATTGGGCTTGGGCTTGGTGTTGTAAAACGTCTATGCGATCTCTTATCCATCACAATTTCAGTGAACTCGGTTGTCAATCAAGGCAGCCGCTTTGCCATAGACATACCCTATGGCAATGTGGATTTACTCCAAGTAAAAGAAGATATTAGCCAAAAACCGCAAAGCAAAACTCAACTTAATGTCATCGCGGTTGATGACGATCCGAAAAACCTAGAAGCCATGGCGAGCCTGCTAGATAAATGGCATTGCTACTATCAGCTGTTTTACAAAGTAGAAGACGCGCTTGCTTACGCAAAACATAATCCTGCACCAGATGTTATTTTAATGGATTACCAACTTAACGATAACTGTGATGGGATCTCATTGATCAAATCGCTACGCACCGTGTGGCAAGATACGGTTCCTGCTATTTTAATTACCGCTGTGAGGGATGAAGAAGTAAAAGTCGCCGCTAAGAATGAGCAGATCCATTATCTGTCTAAGCCAGTAAAGCCAGCAAAACTCAAGGCTCTGCTCAATCATGGGCGGTGAGCTGTTGAATACGATAGCAATCGCAAAGTTTTTTGTTGGTAAGCATTTATCTCACTGCCAATTCGCAGTATTCTGAAAGTTCGCTTAGACGAATTGGAATGAGGAAATGAGTTACATACTAACTACAGAGTGCAAAGATGACATAGGACTGATCGCGAAGATCACTAGCCTTTGTCATGAGCACGACCTAAACATCACGCGTAATAATGAGTTTGTAGATAAAGAAGGACAGCGCTTCTTTATGCGTACAGAGCTCACAGGCACACCCAGTGATAACTTTCTGGCACAACTTCGTCAGTCATTACCAACTGGCGCCAAATTAAACCTATACGGACAAGAACGAACAAAAGTGGTGCTACTTGCGACGAAGGAAGCGCACTGCTTAGGCGGCGTGTTGCTTAAACAATACGAACAAGCATTCAATATTGAAGTACAAGCAGTTATCGCAAACTATGATACGTTGGAGCCCCTTGTTAAAGGCTTTGGTATTCCTTTTCATCTGGTATCACATGAAGGGTTGAGTAGAGCTGAACACGACAGTGCAATGGCCGATTTAATCGCACAATATGATCCTGATATTGTTGGCCTGGCAAAGTATATGCGGATCTTAACACCGGAATTTGTATCACGCTTTGACGGGAAAATTATTAATATTCACCACTCATTCTTGCCTGCCTTTATCGGTGCAAAACCTTACCATCAGGCATTTGAGCGTGGCGTGAAAATTATTGGTGCTACCGCTCACTTTGTTAATGATGAATTAGATGAAGGACCTATTATTGCCCAAAATGTCACGCAAGTTAGCCATGCTCAAAATGCTGAAGAGATGGCAAAAATCGGTAGAGACATTGAAAAAACAGTATTTTGTAACGCGCTACAATTAGCCTGCGAGCATAAGCTTTTCATTAACGGCAATAAAACCGTCGTCTTTTCATAATCAAGTTCAGAAGCGCTGTTTAGCAACATAGGAAATGAATGAATGCATGCATGGATGCGTGCACTCCCACAATGCTGTGTATTCGGTGGTAGGAGCGAGTTCACCTCGCGAGATTTTCAAATCACACATAGCAAAAAACCCGTCGCATTGCTGCAACGGGTTTCTCTTATTTGGCCCTGGCGATGTTCTACTTTCACATGGGTAATCCACACTATCATCGACGCTGTTTTGTTTCACTTCTGAGTTCGGCATGGGGTCAGGTGGGTCCAAAACGCTATAGTCA
>NZ_MBQA01000186.1:0-33016 GCF_001709235.1 Pseudoalteromonas sp. BMB | reverse complement strand
GATTGGAATGAATTTATTTTGGCAGGATAAGTCTGGCTTGTAGTTGGCCATAACAGTTTACCGTGGGTGAATAATAGCTATTAGATCACAGTAACCAACTCGATTCAAGGTTAAGAAATAGTCAATCCAAAACCAACAATCCAGTACCTGAAAAGAGTAATTCTACAGCCTCAACGCCGCATTAAGGTGTGAGCAACGCTACCACGAAACCCGACCATACCACCGTAAACACTGAACTCAACGATGGAATGAAAAATGCCAAGCGTTGAGAATCACTCTTAAATGCTTTGTTAAGTTTACCAACTCCTAAATGGTATTTGGCTGCGGCCGACTCCAGGTCTATCACTAATATTAGGAATAACTTTATATAAGTATGCCTGAGTCGCATCGATTGCAAGCTCTAAGTTTGGTGTATGTCCTACAATTACATTTGTAATCAAATTATCATGATGAGAACCAAGCTTAATCTTGTAAAATGGAGTTAACATTGACTTCCCAGCCCGAAAATCCAGCTGTTCGTAATTAAGACCACCTTTTGAAATTAACCGCCACTCGCCCTCCTCCTTAAAGCTGGCATCTTTAATTATTGGTGATATTTCGGCTAATTTACGACATAGCTCATTGGAGCTATCAGAGCTCAAGCTAATTTGAGATTCTTCTGTATAGGGCTCTTGATATTCTTTATATGTATCTAACACTTGGTTAATCACTCTATGCACGAGCTTTTTTTGTTCTCTTTCATCATAAATGCATGGCTTAAGTTCAAATCTAGCCAATTCAGCGACTTTTTCTAACTTCTCAGAATCAAATCCAATTGAGTACCCACCTAAAGAGTTTGAATAACCTCGCCACTGACTAAGTAAATCACCTTCAGTACTAAATGAACAAACGCAAACATTTAAATTAGAAATATTGCCAAAGTTAGCTTTGAACCTTTTCAGTCTTAAAATTTCATTAACATCGACAGTTTTTAGTAAAAGCAAATCAATGTATTTTTCTGCGATCTTAAAAGCTAACTGATACTCATTATTGTCATTGAGGTATTGAATTTTCGTAGCCCAGAGTTCATTTCCCCCTACAATTCCCATAAATCCATTTTGATCCGTATAATGATAAAGCCTCATACTTTCCTCTTGTAAACTTAACGCCCTGTTCAGGTGTGAGCAACGCAATACCGAAGCTCCTGCATACCACCTTAAACACTAAACGCAACGCATAGTAAAAATGCCACGCGTTGCGAATCACTCTTAAACAGTTTGTTAGGAGGTGAACCGATGAGCTTCATTATTTTGTGGATCAAATGGCTCTGATGTTCCTAGATGAATGTCTATAAATACAAAGTTACCGAGTTCTGTTAGTAGAGTTTGCAAAAGCATAAATAACAATAATGTTCCGCTACTAGAGTTTTTCACTTTGTGCAATCTACCACCATCATATACACCAAACTCGTCAAACTCTTGTTGTGAAATACCTAACTCATCCAATATTTTATTTATTTCATCCTTTGTTAGATCTTGCTTCCCTAGCTTGTGAGCAAACTTGTTTCTTTCTTCGTTAATTTTATTGAGACTTTTGAACAATTTGATGGGAAGACCAACATTTTTTGCAATATACAATTTATTGTGAAATCCAATTTTTTCAACGCCTTTAAATACTGACTTACCAGAATTAATTTTGAAATCAATCCACTTTTCAATTAAGTGCTCAAAAACTAGATGGAATGTAATGATTTGGAGAACATGCGGAGACTCCTTAGAAATATCTTTTAAAGGTTCTGATTGATACAACTTATCCAACTCGCTGTTGAATTCCTTAAATAACTTAGCTTTTTCGCCTGTACTAAATCTCATAATACCTCCTAACGCTTTAAACAGCGGAAAACGCGAGCGCTGCGAGTGGTTTTCCGCTGATTTAACTTGTTAACTGCTTTTGCAGTCATCATAAATTCCATTTGTATCAACAGAATTGTGCACTTGTGACCAATTTTGTCCATCGTAATAATTAACAACGACCCCATGCTTTTGTACGTAAATCATAATTTTTCCTGATTTATAAAAATACTCAGGAGCAGCAGTTGCTACATAGCTTTTCCAGTTTGAACTATTTAATTCCAACCACTTACTGAGTCGAGCATATTCAACTGAATTCTTGTCAATTTCTCCATTGCATGTAACCCAAGAGTCGGGTTGATAAAGAGCGAAATCGATATCTTGTGAGCGGTCAAACCACAAAAGCACAGCGCAAACTGTGACAGCCATAACCATAAGAACACATGCAATGACTTTCAGGAACTTGGCCATGCTACTCCATGCAGTTAACGCTGCCATAAACGGCGCGAGGAACGAGCGCCCGGCGACCGCAGGGAGCGAATTTAATGGCTTTGTTATCTTTTGACGACACGCCTATAACTGCTGCCATTTTTTATTTATTTTTTTGATATTATTGTATGACGATGCCTCACCAAAATCTTCTTCATATTCAGAAATGATGTCACGCACTAGGTTTCTATATTCAGTCCGCCAATCTTTATCACTTATATAATCTTTTTCAATGCAATAGCATAATCTATCAAGTGCATTCAAATAGCTTTCTTTAGTTGCATTAAAGTAATCACCAAGGATCTCTAAAGCATCCTCATCTAAATCGCTCTTGTTGTCTGCCTCCCTCACTGATTTTGCAGCCTTATCAAATTCCAGCTTCCTTGAATTCATTTGAGTTTCTATCTCGAGAACAATTTTCAATGAATCCATTCTCTGATTTTTAACTGCTATGCCAATCTGGTCATTAATTTTTCTCAATTGACTATATGCGATCCAAGCTCCAATTGCAGCTATGACAAAAGTACCTACATCCATATTGAACGTCATTTACTACTTCCTTTTAACCAGAATCGCTTTCGCTTTGCTTGTGTTTATTATGGTTTTTTTCGCCGACTGATCTTCCATTGAAGCAGTCAGTGGAGCTGCATAATCATATTCTTCTGAACTCAATTCAAACCTGCTCAAAATGTCGTCTTGCTCCTTCAATATGTCTTCAACTGGCAGATTCTTCCATTCAGCCTCATACTTTTCTCTCAGGTACTCTCGTAAGTCTTCTAATGTTGTAACGTTATTTAATGTCATGACTTTCTCCTATTTTAAGATAACGCCGCCAGCAGGGGCCGAAAAACCAGAGCGAAGCGGCGGTTTTTTGGTCCCTCTGGCTGGCCTTGTTAGCTGCTTTCAATTACGATCAAATTTTGTTCATGTTTAGCAAAAGAAACAAGCTCTTCTTTTTTGAAAGGTCCAGAAGGTGCTTTCTTCTTTTTGCTATATTTCTGCATCTTCTCGTGGAGTGACTTGAATTTTTCGCCAATTGACTCATCGCCATTTGAAGCATGTCGCTCTGTAATTGCTGGCTCCAATAACGGCCAATAGCGTTCTATATAGTAACTATAAGAGTCCCATACTATATTTTTGGACAAAATTCCTTCATGAACATAAAGCCCTAGATCCTCAAAGAAGTTGATTAAAATAACCTCTTCTTCATGAAGGTTTAGGCACCCTTTAATATAGTCTTGTGATGCATGGCTTCTGCATTTTAGTAAAATATTTCCACCCCATTTTTCATCGCACTTATGTAGAGTTTGCAGCATGTTTGATTTTCTTTGGATTCTAACCTGCTGATAAACCATTATGAGTGTGATTGTAATAACAAAGAATTGGCACATTGACCAAAACCATGATGAGTCCTTTCCAAAAATTGCCTGAATATACTCCATTTTCTTCCTCGTTATTAGTTTAGTATGGACAGCTAACATTTTATTCGTGCGCATGCGCGTTCACCTCGTTGGACCAGTGAAAACGCGCGCAGTTAACTATCAGTATGTAAAGAACTTATCAGCATTCTTCTAAATATACCATCTGGAAAAATGCGCATGCGCGTTTCCCAAACCTATTATCTCAAATCGAAAATAAATAACCTCTTGATAGAAATAATATTTTTAATTTATTCATGCGTAAACGCGCAAAAATTTTTTCATTATTTCCCTTGATATCCGAGAACTTTAGATAATACTGTATATATATACAGCAATGTGGGATAAGGAGTTATCATGAGTCTAAAAAGCCCATTTCTGAAAGGTCTTCAGGAAGAAATGCGTATGCGTGGTTACAGCATTAGAACAGAAAAAACCTACCTATATTGGATTAAGGCATTCATTAACTTTCACCACAAGCGTCACCCTGAGACAATGGGAACGGAAGAGGTTACACAATTTTTAACCTTCCTTGCCAACCAACGAAATGTGGCTATCAACACACAAAAAATTGCATTTAACGCGTTGGCCTATTTGTATCAGAAGCATTTGCACCATGAGCTTGGGGATTTAGGCTTTTGCTATGCCACTAAACAAAGACATTTACCTACAGTGTTATCCCCATCAGAAATCTCACTAATACTAAATGAACTTGATGGCCGCGATAGACTAATAATAGAACTACTCTATGGTAGCGGACTAAGAGTTTCAGAATGCCTCAGGTTACGTATCCAAGATATTGATAGAGCTTCGCTGACCGTTAGAGACGGAAAAGGGCATAAAGATAGGCAAACCATCCTCAGCAATAGATGCTCAAAAAAGCTCACTACATATATTGAAATGGCTATTAAGATTCAACAGGATGACAACCTTCACGGGATAGGTCCATCTTTGCCAAATGCAGTAGAACGCAAGTATCCCAACGCGTTTAGGCAGCATGGGTGGATGTTTATTTTCCCTTCCAGCACTACTTGTATCAATCCTTATACAGGAACACTTTGCAGACACCATTTACATCAAAGTGTTATTCGTAAAGCGCTCGGGAATGCCGTGCGTAATATTCAAATAAATAAACGCGTCACCTGCCATACGTTTAGGCATAGCTTCGCAACCCATTTGCTTCAAGCTGGTCGTGATATAAGAAGTGTTCAAGAATTACTGGGCCACAATGACGTTAGTACCACACAAATCTATACACATGTACTTGGCCAACATTTTGCAGGTACAACTAGCCCGTTAGACACAATATAAATGTCGGAGCCCTTTCGAAACTCAGTAGCATTACGAAAACTGGGTCAACTGAAGCTAAAATAGTTGGTTGCACATTCCACTGCTGAATCGAAATGGAGCAGGAATGAGTTGACTAACCGGCCGCTATGTAGAATGAAACTAACATTGACGACTGTCTCTTGTTTGCTCGAAGGCGAAGTCTAAACCCACTCTTTTTAACTGTAAGATCGGATATGATACTACCCTGTTTAACATGCACGAGCGTTGTTAGGGTTACTCTACCCTAAGCTTTATCACCATTCGAAAAGGTGTGCCATTTTTGAAATTGTTTTCAAGCCAATGCCATGACTATTACGCTTGGCATATAAGTGCTGTAGGGACTTATCTTTAATTTCGCCAACAATGACTTCTTTCACTTGATAACCCATTGCCACGGCAGCTGACGCATAAGCAACAAACTCCCATTTCTTGATATTGGTGTTATCAACAACGACCAAAGGGATACCTTCAGCTAAGGCATTAATAAACCGGGCTAAGTTTAAGTTGTGATATTCTGAAAGGCGTTGTTTTTCAAAATGATACTCGCCGTTTTCATTAAGAAAATAATCATCGGTTGAACAGATAAAATACTGTGTTTCATCGCCGGAGACTAGGTCGTCGGCTAGCGTTTGCGCATAATGCGATTTTCCAGAGCCAGGTAGACCCCTCAAAATAAAAACTTGTTTCATCGAGTTTTGAACGTCACTGTTAGTATTAATAAAGCTATTTTTATCATCGAACATTCATAATGCCACAGTCCGACTGTTTTTTCATGGCTTTTACTCATTCTTTTCAACCCAGTTTTTTGCATTTCAGTGTTTTTTTATTTGTCCATCGCAGGTAAGATACGGCTTACATGACGATAAGACACTCTGTCTTTTAATTTACAAATAAAAAATAAATCATTTGGAGTAAAGATGAGCCACACAGCGATAACGGAGCTACTAGCAGGCACCGTTGCGGTTGACAGCCAAGTAACAGTAAAGGGCTGGATCCGTACACGACGTGATTCAAAAGCAGGTATTTCATTTCTAGCCGTTCATGACGGTTCTTGTTTTGACCCTATTCAAGCCGTAGTCCCTAATTCGCTGAATAATTATGACGAAGTGACTCGTCTTACTGCTGGGTGTTCAGTAGCGGTGACTGGTGTGCTTGTACAATCACAAGGTCAAGGTCAATCTTTTGAGATCCAAGCGAACAGCGTTGAGGTATTAGGTTGGGTTGAGAATCCAGATTCATACCCAATGGCTGCAAAACGCCACAGTATTGAATACTTACGCGAACATGCGCACCTTCGCCCTCGCACTAATGTTATGGGCGCGGTTACCCGTGTACGTAACTGTCTTGCACAAGCTATTCACCGTTTTTATCATGAGCGTGGCTACCAGTGGATCAGCACGCCTATCATTACCGCAAGTGACTGTGAAGGCGCAGGCGAGATGTTCCGTGTATCTACACTTGATATGAACAACCTACCACGCACAGACAAAGGCGATGTAGACTATTCAGAAGACTTTTTTGGTAAAGAAGCATTCTTGACCGTATCTGGTCAGCTTAACGGTGAAACATACGCGAGTGCCCTTTCAAAAATCTATACTTTTGGTCCAACATTCCGTGCTGAAAACTCAAACACTTCTCGTCACTTAGCAGAGTTTTGGATGGTTGAGCCTGAAGTGGCATTCGCCGACCTTAACGACATCGCAGCGCTTGCAGAAGACATGTTGAAGTATGTGTTTAAAGCAGTACTTGATGAACGTCGTGATGATATGGAATTTTTCGCACAGCGCATCGAAAAAGATGCCATTACTCGCCTAGAATCATTCATCGATAAAGACTTTGCTCAGGTAGATTACACTGATGCTATCGAAATTCTAAAAGCATGTGATAAAGAGTTTGAATTCCCTGTTGAATGGGGCGTCGACTTACAATCAGAGCACGAACGTTACCTTGCTGAAGTACACTTTAACGCACCAGTAGTTATCAAAAACTACCCTCGTGATATCAAAGCATTCTACATGCGCCAAAACGAAGACGGTAAAACCGTTGCCGCTATGGACGTCGTTGCGCCTGGTATTGGTGAAATCATTGGTGGCTCACAGCGTGAAGAACGTTTAGATGTGCTAGATGCACGTCTTGAAGAGATGGGCTTAAACAAAGAAGATTACAGCTGGTACCGCGACCTACGTAAGTATGGAACAGTGCCTCACTCAGGCTTTGGTCTTGGTTTTGAGCGCTTGGTTGCTTATGTTACTGGCATGGGCAACGTACGTGACGTTATTGCCTTCCCTCGTACTAAAGGCAGTGCGACTTACTAAAGTCTTGTCGAACAGCCAAAGTTGTATTTTCAGCAGCTTTGGCTAAACGCGAAAAGGCCTTCATTAAGAAGGCCTTTTTTGATCACGCGATGCTATTATAAAACTTCTAGTAGCTCTACGTCGAAAATTAGCGTTGAGAAAGGTGCGATTGCAGCACCTGCACCACGCTCGCCGTATGCAAGTTCATGCGGCACGTATAGACGCCACTTTGAACCCGCAGGCATCATTTGAAGTGCTTCAGTCCAACCTTTGATCACGCCATTTACTGGGAATTCAGCTGGTTGACCACGCTCGTAAGAGCTGTCAAAAGTCGTACCGTTGATTAAAGTACCGTGGTAATGAACACGTACTTTTGAATCTTCAACAGGCTTATCACCTTCGCCAGTTTCAACTACTTCATACTGAAGACCTGACTCAGTTACTGTTACTTCAGCACGCTTTGCATTTTCTTCTAGAAATGCAACACCTTCAGCAGCTAACACTTTCGCTTCTTCTTCACGACGCTGTTGGATTTCAGCATTGATCTTCTCAAATGCCGCTTGAATTTCAGGGATTTCAACGCGGAAGCTGTCACCAGCATAAGCGTCTTTCATACCTTCGAATACAGAGTTAAGGTTTAGACCTTCAAAAGGGTTTGCTTTAAGTTGCTCACCCATTTGTAAACCAATACCGTAGCTCGCTTTATCTGCGTCTGTGTTGAATTGAGACATAGTCTTTCCATATTTTTTATTAACAAGAATCTTAGATTGTATCACAGCCAAAATAGGCAAGATACCGGAGCTGCTTGATTATCAAGCAGTCGAGCTATTCGTCGGACACAAAAAAACCGCTAACTAGCGGCTTTCTCTTCGGCGTATTGTTTGAGTTTTTTCATTACAAAGGTTGCAAATGGCAGCAATAATACAAGCCCAATATTAAGCTCATCACTGTACTCTCCCAAGCTACCAACAAAGTAGTGTCCAAATCCAACCACACCAAATAATGCAATAACCACACTGGCGATTTCTGGCCAGAATTTTTCATATTTAGTGATCAGATGACCAACAAGGCAATTGAATAAAAAAACATGCAGCAGCGTCATCGTAATATCAGGGTCTTGTTGTGAGTCAATCGACAACGTAAGCGCCATGTTTAGACCACTAAGATAAAAATAACTAAATACAATCCAAATAGAACTATGTTTTATTATTGCCATGTTACTAGCCGCAGACATACACGCCTCCAAACGAAAAAAACCGCCATTTGGAGGCGGTTTTGGGAATGAGGTGGCGGAGAGATAGGGATTTGAACCCTAGATACGCTATTAACGTATGCCGGTTTTCAAGACCGGTGCTTTCAACCACTCAGCCATCTCTCCGTTGTTGGCGCGCATTTTATGGAGTTATCCATCGGTTGTAAAGCACTATTTCGATTTTTGCATTCAAAAGCGCAAATAATAGCCGAATAATCAATAATATTGCTTTGGCCTTTTGGCAATATAAGCAAAAATACAACTGGCGATAACCATTGCAATCACGATGATCCCCGAATCAATCATACCAATGACTGCGTTTTTTGCAGGCAGTACTTTTTCAATGATAACCGGAATAGATGAAAACAACACAACGGTACTGAGCACTTTGAATGCTCTGGAAAAATCAAATCGCTTGGTGTAACTCATCCATGTTGTTAGTAATCCTAATACCAAAATAGGCGCTAATAGCCCCATCCATATCTCACTGGTATAACTCGATAATGCAACGGTTGCCGTGCACCCTATCAAGCTCCAAATAATCCAGGCGGTCCAATTTTCCCGTTCTTTTAAAAATAAATTACCCATGACACATCTTCTTTCAATTAGCTTGTTATTTTTATTATTGTTATAGAAAACAGGATTTACTGTCTTAGAGTAGCAAACATACTGGCTATAAAACAACCACATCGGTTGTGACAGTTTAAATAATGAAAAGTTCAACAAAAAGTATCAAAGAATGTGTTACCACAACATTAATCACTGTATAAAAAAAGCGCAGCTATTGCTGCGCTCACCTTACTTTATTTTTAACCGTGGAATTTAACTTTCAGCTTTATCAAGTTCATCCACTAATAATTTGGTTTCATCCGCCCTCGGTTTTGTAAATCTCGCTAAACCGAGATAAACGACAGGTGTGAGGTAAAGCGTAAAGAATACTGCCAAGCCTAAACCGCCAAATACGACCCAGCCGATTGCATTTCTCGACTCAGCACCTGCGCCTACCGATAAAATCAACGGTAAAGCACCAAGCAATGTGGACACCAAAGTCATCATGATGGGACGTAAACGGATCACTGCTGCTTCTTCAACGGCTTGTCTTACCGAACGTCCTTTATCACGTAACTGATCTGCGAATTCAACTAACAAGATGGCATTTTTAGCAATTAAACCAATCAACATCACTAAACCGATTTGCGAATATATGTTTAGCGAAGTACCAGTAAGATACAGCGCCAGTATGGCGGAGGTGATCCCAAACGGAACAGTGATCATCACTACAACGGCACTATTCACGCTCTCAAATTGTGCAGCAAGTACAAGCAACACGATTAAGAACGCCAGCACGTAGGTAAGTAACACTTCGTTGGCCGTTTCTTCAAACGTTAAGGCTTCCCCTTTAAACGCCAGCGTCACGCTGTCGGGTAAACTCTGATCTGCCAGCGTTCGTAATTTTTCAACCACTTCTGCCATAGGCATGTCTTCTGGCTGTTTCATATCTAGCTCGATACTACGACGCTGAGCATGGCGTTCAAGCTCGGCAGCTACGCCCTCTTCTACAATAACGGCAAGGCTACTTAGCGGAACTAATGCACCAGAGCGACTGCCAACATAAAGGTTAGCCAAATCACTTGGATCTCTGATGGTATGGTTTTGAGCCTGCAGCATAATTGGTATGGATTGGTCGCCAACATTCAAATCAGCAACATCATCGCCATTAATGGCTGCCCTAAGTGTCGTTGAGATATCACTCAAACTAACGCCAAGCTCTTCTGCTCTTCGACGGTCAATGTTTACGCGCAGCTGAGGTTGTGAGGGTTGATAAGAGATTTGTACCGGAGCCACGTCTGGCATTTCTTTTTCAACCAAAGCCGCAAATTGTTGCGCTGCTTTAAAGATCTCTAAATAGTCGTTACCAAGTAGCGCAAGCTCGATACCACCACCTTGGCCTCTTAGGTTTAAACTGTTTGCACCAAAGGCACGAGCAGGTGCACCGGGTATATTACCAAGCGGTCCTCTGATCTTATCGATAATTTCCTGTTGCGAGAAATGACGCTCATCCCAATGCTTTAGCGGCACAGTAATGAACACGATATTGGGATCCCACTGACCGACAACCGTATAGATTGACTCTATTTCTCCGCTTTCCACAAAAGGTAATAAAATGTCTTCCATTTGTTTGGCTTGTCGGTCCATAAAGTTAAGGCCAACACCGTCAGGCCCTCTTGCGAAAATCCGGATCTTACCTCTGTCTTCAGATGGCAAAAGCTCATTATCCAATTGCGAATAGAGCGCACCAGATAAGCTCGCAATAACCACAAATACAACAAAGGTTAGCCATGCATGGTCAAGCACCCAGTGGATCGTACCACGATACATTTTTGCGAGTTTTACACCAATGCTCGAAAATAGATGCTTTTTGCTATCTTGCTTTACTTTTAACTTAGACGTTAATGCTGGCACCAATGACAGTGCCACAAATGAAGAAATAATCACTGCACCAGCTAACACGCCACCAAACTCCCTGAACAGTCGGCCCGCAGTCGAGGGTAAAAAGGCAATCGGTACGAATACCGCAGCAAGTACTGCGGTTGTCGCGACTACAGCAAAGAAAACTTCTCTTGTCCCAAGTACCGCCGCAGCGCGACGACCTATCCCTTCGCCACGGCGACGCTGGATATTCTCACTAACCACAATCGCATCATCGACGATAAGTCCAGTGGCCAACACCAGTGCTAGCAAGGTTAAAATATTAACCGAGAAGCCAAGCGCCCAGATCAGCGCCAAAGAACCGATAAGCGCGACCGGGATCGCAAAAGCTGGAATAAGCGTCGCACGCCACGAGCCAATAAATACCCAAAGCGTTAATACCACCAACAATATGGTTATCACTAAAGAGCTCAAGACTTCGTCTACGGATGAGCGAATAAACTGTGCATCATCGGAGGTGACGAATAGCTCGAGATCTGGAAAGCGTACTTTTATCTTATCAACGAGCTGCAGCACTTCATCTGAGATTTCAATGGTATTAGACTGTGCTTGGCGAATGATCTCAAGACCAATTACAGGCTCTCCATCAAGCCTCACCATAGAGCGAGGATCAGCTGGTCCAAAATACACAGAGGCAATATCCCCCACCCGAGTCTCACCACGAATGATGATATCACTCACCTGCTCAGCGGTTACAGAAGTTGCATCGGCACGGACAATCAGCTGCTGATCGTCAGACTTTAAACTGCCTGCGGGTACATCAAACGGTGCTTGTCTAAGCGCCGCAGCAACATCCGGAACGGTTAGATTAAAGCTTGTCAGTTTTAAGGGATCAAGTCTTACGCGCAGCACCCGTTCTCTATCGCCGTTCAGGCGCACATCGGCAACGCCTGGAATAGTCAAAAACTGCGGCGCTAAGTCTTTTTCTACTCGCTCGGTCAATCCTTCAAGTGTCAAAGAGGCACTACTTACAGTTAAAGACACCACCGCTTCTGCATCATTATCCGCTTTAATAATGGACACCCGTTCAACTTCTTCAGGTAGCTCTCTTTGTACTCGAGAAACGGATTCGCGTGTTTCGTTGGCTGCATCATCTAGATTAATGCCCGGACGAAATTCAACAACAATACGCGCATTATTTTCTTCACTTTGTGCACGAATGCTTTTTACACCACTGACGCGCGCGACAGCCCCTTCTAACTTACTCGTGACTTCGGTATCAACAGTCTCAGGCGAGCCGCCAGGAAACGATGCAGACACCGTTAAACGCGGCCTATCTACATCAGGCAATTCACGAACTTCAACGCCGGCAAGAGCAGCAATACCTGCAATAATAATCAATAAATTTAATACAACGATTAACACCGGACGGCGAATGGCCATCGACGGCAAATCTTGTAACTGTGGTAACTCCGGTTTAGTCACAATTTATTCCTTCGCCAGTGCATTCGTCACCGCAATTTCTTGCCCAGGACGAAGACGTTGCACCCCTTCTACAACTAATAACTCTCTTGCAGCCAAATCGCCTGATACCAGCAATTTACCCGGCAAACGCTGTTGGATTTTGACATCAATGCGCTTAGCTTTGCCATCTACTTCTTTCCATACATAAGGACCTGTTGCGCCCCAAAGCAGTGCGGCTTCAGGAATAACGGCAAACTCTTCACCTAATACCGTTAGCGATACTCTAAAGCTCATTCCAGGCAAAAAACGGTCGTTGCGGTTTTCAAAGATGGCTTTGATTTTTAGTGTGCGGGCTGTTGGGTCTATTCTAGAGTCCATTTGCGCTATCTTTGCGTCTATCCGTGTTGAATTATCATTCCAAGGTGTCAGCAGCACGCTATCGGTCGATTTAAGCATGCCATACGCCGATTCCGGTGCCGCAAATTGAACATACAACTTGTCAAAGTTATCGATACTCGCAATCGCGGTTTGGGTGGTAATGCGATCTCCAACCTCAACGTCGGTGAGTCCCATTACGCCAGAAAAAGGGGCGATCACTTGGCGGTCTTCTAATTCATTCTTAGCTTGGATCAAGGCGACTTTTGCTAAATCTCTGTCCGTTACTGCTTTATCTAATTCATTAATTGGGACGGCACCACGCTTTTGGCTATCAGTTAGGCGGTCGACGGTGCGCTGCGCATCTGCAAGACGAATTTTAGCTTCTTCAAGCGCTGCTTTTTGGCGGCGTGAATCTAGCTCCAATAGCAAAGTACCCGCTTTAACCTGATCGCCCGGTTTAAAATGTACCGCAGTCACCCTATCGCCAATTGCGGGATACAAAATAACCGATTGAATAGCTTCAGCATTACCTACTGCCTGAATTTGCTGGCTACTGCTTTCAAATTGAATAGGCTCTGCAATCACTTGCGAAGGTTTCGCCAAAGCAGCATTGGTTATCAGCATAGTGGCCGTAAAAACCACCAAGCGCGTTACTTTACACATATTAACCTTAATAATTTCTATTGTTCTTAGCTATATTTGAGTGTAACAGTTAATCACTCACATCAAGATAAACTATTCGATAACACACAGTATAAGTGCGATAAGATGCAGTATGCCCTGCAGCGTTTTAAAGGCAAGATAAGCCCATGTAAAGTAAGGTAAAGTTATGTAAAGATTGAGGTAGAGTAAGGCGCGATAGGCTACCGCGCCAAATTATGTCTATTGCGCGGCCGCGCGCATCAGTCTGTCGTTAACATCGCGCCACTCGGGCGCCGTTGGTGGTGCTTCCAACAAAATCTCGGTTGCACTTGATTGGTCCAATTGATGTAAACCGTGATAAAGGCCCTGCGCATACTTGGCTTTGTCAGCACCAAGTTTAAGATCCACCAGCTCGTGGTTTGCTGAATTCTCACAGATAATTCGCTCAATTTGCGATGAATAATACAACACACCGGTATTCGCTTCGCACTGGCTGCTGAGGCGATCAGCTAACTCTTCCGTTGACAACAGGGTAAGCGGTTTGCTTGGTTGATAATGGGCTTTTACGTTACCTGGGACGGCTACAGTGTGTACATCGGGCTCATCCACTTCAATATTGAGCACCGCTTCAAGTGCAGCTTTAGTAATAGGGCCTGCTCGCAAGATCCTCGGTGTGGCTGAAGATATATCGACAATCGTAGACTCAAGTCCCACTTCACATGGACCGCCGTCTAACACAGCCGCTATTTTGCCGGACAATCCAAACAACACTTGCTCGGCGGTGGTTGGACTAATTTTTTTGTAAGGGTTGGCTGAAGGCGCAGCAAGTCCAGAGTTAATACGCCGCAATAATGCTAGCATTGCAGGATGATTTGGCACACGAATACCCACGGTTGGGTGGCCGCCTGTGACTACATCGCTCACATGTGCTTGCTTTTTGGCAACGATCGTCAGTGGCCCTGGCCAAAACGCATCAGCTAAGGCATCAAAATAGTCTGGCAATGTTTCCACCCACTCAGTGACCAAAGACTTGTCAGCGAGGTGTACGATTAGCGGGTGATCAGCTGGGCGTCCTTTTGCTACAAAGATTTTTTTTACCGCATCGGGTTGCCTTGCATCTGCTGCTAAGCCATAAACGGTTTCTGTAGGAACCGCAACAAGATGACCGTCACGTGCAAGTTCAGCCGCTTGCGCCACTGCGCTTGGATCAGTTGCCAATAAATGTAAGGTTGTTAAGCTCGCTTCGCCCACGTGTCTTTCTCGCTGTAAAAAATGGACGCGAATTATAACCAATTTAAAACGCAAAGAGCCAGTATTACTGGCTCCAGCGTATAAGCAAACGTCAGGATCGGTTTGCGTTATTCAACGCTTGCGACCATTACGGTTTTCACGTTAACAAACTCTTTGATCCCAAAGCCACCATGCTCTCTACCATAGCCACTGTCTTTAACACCACCAAACGGCAAGTTTGGTTGCGCCAGCGAATAGCCATTGATGTTCACCATGCCAGTATCAAACTCCTTGATAGCAAGCTCTGTTGCACGTTGAGTGTCTTCAGAAAAAATCCCGCCACCTAAACCATAGCGTGAATCATTGGCTACCATCATCGCCTCAGCCTCATCTTGCACTCGAATTAGCGACGCCACAGGGCCAAATAGTTCATCATCATAAGCCGGCATGCCGGGTTTAACGTCTTCCAAAATGGTGACTGGATAATAAAACCCCTGTTGCTTTGGAATTTCTCCACCAAGTGGACAAGTCGCTCCCGCCTTAACGGACGCTTCAACTTGTTGGTGTAATTCATCACGTAAATCTTTACGCGCCATAGGACCTAAGTCGGTGTCTGCTGCGGTTGGATCTCCCACCTTTAGCTGCTTAAAGCCAGCCACAAAAGCCTCTCTAAACTGATCATAAATCTCATCAACGATAATAAAGCGCTTCGCGGCAACGCAGGTTTCACCGTTGTTGACAATACGACCTTGAATACACGCGGACACTGCCTTATTAATATCAGCATCTGCCAGCACCACAAAGGCATCGTTACTACCAAGCTCTAGGACGGTTTTTTTAGAAAGCTCAGCCGCTTGTTTTGCAACTTGTTTACCTACCTTATCGCTTCCGGTAAACGTAACCCCGCGAATATATGGATTCTTTATCAACTCGCTTGCTGCCTCACCATCAATTAACAGTGATTGATAGCAACCTTTTGGAAAACCGGCCTCTAAATACAACTCTTCAATTAATTTAGCCATACCAAATACATTTGAGGCATGTTTCATTACCGTGGTATTACCCGCCATCACGTTCGAAACACTGTATCTGATAACCTGATAAAGCGGAAAGTTCCAAGGTTGTATTCCTAAGATCACGCCTATTGGTTGATAAGTGATAATGGCATGTCCCTGCTCAAATACCCGATGCTCATCCTGTAATTCTTTTTCGCCATGCTCAGCGGTATATCGGCAAATTTCAGCACACAAGGAAACTTCCTGTTCACCCTGCTCCGTCACTTTGCCCATTTCCTCGGTCATCAGTGAGACTAACTTGGATTTATTTTGCTCGATTAAGTCAGCAAGCCTGTTTAGCTTTTGTGCTCTTTGTGTAAATGTGGTTTTCTTCCAAAATGAATAACAGTCATTGGCTAAGTCCACCGACTTTTGCGCCTCGTCCAAGCTCATTAACGTGTATTCGTTAACGGGTTGCTCTGTCGTAGGATTAATTGTGGTTACCGTATTTGACATCATAAAGCTCCTTCAAAAATTTAACGGCGTAAATCAATTTGTAGATTTACAGCGATAACCTTTGAATAAGCAAGGAAGACACCAATCTGAAAATAAAAAATATCCCATTGATTATTATGAATTAATTTGATTTCAGAGTTAGATTTCGAATACAGGAATTAGAAAAGGCTACACACCTAATATGAAAAGTTTGCAAAGCGAATGGCGCTTGCACAAATAGCTGGCAGTGAAAGGTCTAGCAGAGAAAAGGGACCATCCGGTCCCTTTGTTATGTATTCTTAGTACAATGCATCTTTAGCGTTTTTGACGTTGCGCTTCTTTTTGCGCTAGTTTTTCTTCTTTACGTTTACGAATAGCATCCTGTGCTTCATGACCGATATGACCTTCGCCGCGTAGCTTGGCCAGTTCAATTTGCTTTTGACGCTCAGCAAATCGTGCAACTTGCTCTTCTGTTAAGTCTTTGTGGCAGTGGTGACAAGACACCCCTTCCATATATTCTTCAAGTTGTTTCTCTGCTTCCGTGATTGGCATACGACAAGCATGGCATTGATCATAAGACCCTTTGTTTAAGTCATGATCGACAGCAACACGGTTATCAAACACAAAGCACTCGCCTTCCCACATGGTTTCTTCTTTTGGCACGTCTTCTAAGTATTTTAGAATACCGCCTTCCAAGTGATAAACTTCTTCGAAGCCTTGCTCTTTCATATACGCTGTCGATTTTTCACAGCGGATCCCGCCAGTACAGAACATGGCCACTTTTTTGTGTTTTTCTGGGTTTAAGTTATTTTGCGCCCACTCAGGGAATTCACGGAAAGTCTTTGTTTTAGGATCGATGGCATTTTTAAACGTACCGATCTCGATTTCATAGTCGTTACGCGTATCAACGAGCACAACGTCAGGATCTGAAATCAGTGCGTTCCAATCTTGTGGTTTTACGTACGTACCAACCACTTCTTTAGGGTTGATACCTTGCACACCCATGGTCACGATTTCTTTCTTAAGCTTTACTTTAGTGCGGTAGAAAGGGCAAGTTTCATCGAACGACTCTTTATAAACGATGTTATCAAGGCCCGGTTGTTTGTCTAACCATGCAAGTAGCGCATCAATGCCTTCACGTTTACCGGCGACAGTACCGTTGATACCTTCTTCTGCAAGTAATAACGTACCGCGAACTTCATTCGCTTCCATCACATCGTGAAGTGGCTGCCTGATCTCTTGATAGTTAGGTAAAGAGACAAACTTGTACATAGCACAAACAACGTATTGTTCTGACATTGTATTTTCCTAGATTTAAGCTTTGATTAGCTTACACATTAAGCATGACGATGTGTAAAGCACGAAAACCGAGTCGCAAACCCGGCGCTGAGGCGCGTATTTTACGGATTTTTGATTAAAATGCAAAAAACACAAATTCTATATCCGATAGCGTCTATGCTTTGGTATAATCTCGTGTTTTTAAAATTCAAGACTTGGAGAAATTGACTTGAGATTCACTGAACTTGGGATAGATACGCGCCTAGAACAACAACTGGCTCACCAAGGGATCACGGAACCGACCGAGATCCAAGCGCATGCCATCCCAACGGCTCTAGCTGGCCACGATGTTTTTGCGCAGTCTAAAACAGGCTCTGGCAAAACCCTAGCCTTCTTGCTGCCTGCCGTACAGCGTGTAATGAAACAAAAAGCGCTGAGCAAACGCGATCCTCGCGTTGTTATCGTAGCCCCAACTCGTGAACTCGCGACTCAAGTGTTCTCTGAGTGTCGTGCACTGTGTGCTGGCACTAATATTCAAGTCTGTAAGATTTTGGGTGGTGAAAACTACAATGATCAGGTAAAAGCGCTACGCCGCGACCCGCATTTTGTGGTGGGTACTCCTGGTCGTATTGCCGATCACGTTGAAAATCGCTCATTATTTTTAGGCGGTCTTGAACTGCTTATTTTTGATGAAGCAGATCGTATGTTTGACCTTGGCTTTGAAAAACAGTTAGACGTCATTAATGACTCTGCGGATCACCGCCAAAGACAAACGCTGCTATTTTCAGCCACACTAGACCATACCCAAGTTGAAGCATCGTCACGTCAATTACTTAAATCGCCAAAGCGTATTATGTTGAGCAATGCCCACCAGCAGCATGAAGACATAAAGCAAGCGCTCTACTTTGCCGATCATTTAGATCATAAAGAAGCACTGCTTAAGCACTTCATCACACAAGATGACGTAGGACAGTGCATTATCTTTACCGCAACCCGTGGCGACACAGACCGATTAAGCAAACTGCTAAATGAGATGTCGATTAAAGCGGTATCGTTGTCGGGCGATATGCCGCAAAGTAAGCGGTTAGACATCATGGAAAGCTTCAGCCGTGGGATCTATAAAGTGCTGGTTACCACAGACGTTGCTTCTCGTGGTCTCGATTTGCTCTCTGTTACTCATGTCATGAATTTTGACTTGCCTAAGCAGGCAGAAGAATATGTCCACCGTATCGGTCGTACAGGACGTGCCGGGTTTAAAGGCACTGCGGTTTCATTTGTTGGTCCTAAAGATTGGGATAGCTATGTGGCAATCAAAAACTATCTTGATGAGCCACTACGTTTTGAAGAAGTCCCCGGTCTAGTTGGTAAATTCAAAGGACTTAAGCAAAAACCACAGCAGAGTAAAAATCGCTCTGCAGAGTCTGCGCCAAAGCAAACAAGTAAACCTAAGAAAAAGCCGGTGAAAAAATCACAACCGAGAAAAGTGGTCCCGCCACCGATTGATATTGACGGTACTATGCCGATGCGTCGCAAACCAAAACCACAAACTGACGAGGAATAATCATGTTAGGTCAAATCAAAATGTTAACCATTGAAGAGCTTACCGCGGAAGGAGCTTATTTAAACGGTGGTGAGCTTGGCGATGTGTTTCTTCCTCGAGCAGAAGTGCCGAAGCACAACGAAGAAGGTGACTCAGTTGAAGTATTTATCTATTTAGATAACTTGGGACACGCAACGGCAACAACCAAAAAGCCACTTGCACAAGTCGGTGAGTTTGCTCTGCTTCGCGTAAAAGAGATCAATAAGGTTGGTGCTTTTATGGATTTGGGCATTGAAAAAGACGTGTTAGCGCCTTTCAATGAACAAAAACCGAAAATGCGCGACGGCTATAGCTATTTGGTTAGGCTTTACCTAGACAACGCCAGTAAGCGTATTTGTGCGTCTAGTGCGCTGGGTAAGTTTTTAAGTAAATCAAAAGCCGAGTACGAAAAATTCGAAGAAGTAGACCTAATCGTCGCTGCAAAAACCGATCTTGGCTATAAAGTGATCGTCAATGAAAAACACTTTGGATTGGTCTTTTTCAATGATGTATTTAAGCGCATGTATATTGGTCAGCGCATGAAAGGCTTTGTAAAAGCGGTTCATGACGAAGATAAGATTGATATCGTGTTAGAAAAGCCAGGTATTGGTAAGGTTAAAGACCTTGCGGAAATCATTTATAGCAAGCTTGAGGAAAGTGGCGGTTATTTACCGCTGGGCGATAAGTCAGATCCTGACGCCATCAAGCGTACTTTCTCTACCTCTAAAGCTAACTTTAAAAAAGCCATCGGTGGTTTATTTAAAGATGGCCGAATTGATATCGAAGCGACTTCTATTTCAATTCGCAAGTCTTAAAGTCTTAAGTACAAGCAAATAACAAGCAAGTCTCAACCTGAGGCTTGCTAGTTACATTACACTTACTTCAAGCATATCACGCCATTTATCTACCGCTTTTAATCCAAGTTCAAACCCCAATTTATAATCAGACTTTAAGGTCTCATGGCTTGAGCCTAAAATCATAGATTCCAATGGTCTATTGGGCGCTATTTGAATGACGTTAACATCTTCTGGTGGTGAATTCATAAAGTTAACCGCATCGGCATAGCGGCTTTGATAGTGATGATACATTTCAAACATTCGAGGAGATTGATTAACCCGCCGCATGATTGGCTTTAAGCGCTCAAGCACTGGCATTTTGCCATCGTCATGTGCCTCTATGGTTCTGATCACCCAAATCGTCTTTGCCCCTTGACTGTGTGCCCAGCGCACGGGTAAAGGATCGGCTACGCCACCATCCATCATTCCGTGACCCGCAACTTTAACGCCTGGACGATATAAAAAAGGGATTGCACTAGAAGCCTTTAAATGGGTAAACATGTTATCGTGCCACGTATGCAAATAATGTGGCTCAAGCGAGTCTAAGTGACTTGCAACCGCATAAAAGTTACTTTCCGGCGTGAGGTGGTTAGGCTCAGTTGGAAACCGTACTTTGCTGCTGTGCTCTACTTGTTGAAAATACCAATCCAAGTCAATGACATTACCACCGGTAAAAAATCGCGCGGGACGGAAAAACTGCTGCTCCGTTGTAAGTGATTCGATAGCGGTTTGCGCATATTGACTGGCGCGAGCGCAATAAGCTGCGAGGTTTTGTGCGCCCGCTGAGACACCCACTTTTAAATCAAAAGGCGTAAATTTTTTCTCAAGAAAAGCATCAAGCACGCCCGCTGTAAAAATGCCTTTTTGACCTCCGCCCTCGGCGATAATTGCAGAGCGTATGTTATTTGTCATGTTGTGCTCTTTTTATTATATAAACCTGTACGCATCTTATTTTACTGTGGGCAAAAACCGTTAAATTCAAGCTTTCATAACACTTAACAATAAAAATGCCCTGCTGAACGGAAAAGTTCAAGCAAGGCATTCGTAATATACACAGCGTGATTAATATATGGTTAGAGTTTGCTTACAGAACTCTCTACCGGCCGTTTTAAAAAGCTGACTAATAGCGCGGGTAAAATGGTGAGTGTGACGATAGTTGCCATAGCAATACCACAAAGCACTATCATGCCAACGCCTCGATAGAGCTCAGATCCTTCTCCTGGAATAAACACCAATGGCGCAAGACCGCATAGGGTTGTCATCGTTGACATCACAATCGGTTTTAATCGCGTTTGTAGCGCGGAGATCACCGCCTCGTACACACTCATCGCGGTACTCTCAAGGTTTCTGCGGCTTTGATCAACAATCAAAATAGGGTTATTAACCACAGTCCCTAACAAAATTAAAAAGCCGAGCATAGTGATCATGTCAAAAGGCTGGTGGAAAGTGCCTGTTATGCTACCAATACCATTAATAGCAATTAGTCCAAGTAAACCCCCTGCCATGCCAAGCGGCACTGTTGCCATAATAAATAGTGGGTAGCCCCAATGCTTGAAGATAGCGACAAGCAATAAGTAACACAGCGCTAATGCAACGATAAAATTACTGCCCAGCGCTTCTTTGGTTTTGTCTAGTTGATCGGCAGCACCACCGATACTCACATTGACACCAGGAAGCAGATCGCCCTGCCTCTGAAGCTGCGGTAATAATTCCGTTCTTACTAATTCCTGCGCTTCCTCTAGCGCAACATTTCTTGGTGGAATAATATATACAGTCACGGTTCTACGACCATCAACTCGACGCAAACTATCACTGTCTGCTTTTTCTCGTAGATCGGCCAAAGCGCTCAGCGGGATCAGTCCAGCTTTGGTCACAACCGGAGATTGCGCTAATTGCGAAAGACTTTGCTGATTACCCGACTCAGAAAATAAAAAGACGTCTACTTTATCATCGTCTAAGATCAACTCGTCAACATAGGCGCCGTCACTCAGGGCTGCGACCGTATAGCCGAGTTCATCAGCACTCATACCCACTTCAGCCAACCGTTGCCACCTTGGTTGGATTTCTATTAGCGGTTGGTCGAGTGTCAGAGAAGATGGCGCAGAATCCACTTGTGGATTATCAAAGACCTCCCCCGCTAACCGATACACTGCATCTGCCGCCCGATAGAGCGCCGTTTGATCTGTACCGCTAATATCCAAAGCCACCGCTCTTGAACCGCCATCATTACTTGAGATAATCGAGCCTCGTGAAGAAAATGCGCGCATTCCTGGGTAGCTTCTAAACTTGGTCGTGATTGCCTCCATCATTTCATCGATGTATTCACGGTTGTATGGTTCACTCAATAGCCAAATGCTACCAACACCAACGGACATCGAATAATACTTTAAAGGTGGCAATGACGTGTTACCCGATACAAAATCGCTGTCATCGTTTTCCAAATGCTTATTTAAATAAGGAAGTAGTTCATCACCAATTTTTTGCATATGGCTGAGGTTATAGCCCGGAGGCGCTATCATCATAGAGAACGCTTTTGGCTCCTCTCCCTCTGGTAAGTATTCGGCTTTAGGCATAAATAACCACGCACCACCGAGTAACAATACACTACCGAATACAATACACACTGTGCGAGCACGTGAACTTGATAACATCGCCGGAATAAACGTTGGCAGTTTAGGCGTAGACAACATGCCACTGGAGATTTCCTTACAGGCAAAATTTGCATTTGCCGCAGGCACCACAAACAAGGCCACCAACATAGAAGCGATGATTGCTGCAGAAATCGCAATTGCGACGTCGGAATAAAGCTGCCCGGCTTCTTGCTGAATAAATAAAATAGGTGCGAATACCAACACTGTGGTCAAGGTTGAAGCGAGCACCGCAGGCCATACCTCTTGAACACCGGTAATAGCAGCTTGAAGTTTATCGAGACCTCGGCGTCTGGCTTGCTCTATGTTTTCAAGTACAACAATGGTGTTATCAACCGTCATGCCAATGGCGAATGCAACGCCGGCGAGGGAAATCACGTTTATCGTTCTGTCAAATAGCAACAGACCCAAAAATGCCGCGATGGTACAAATTGGAACGCCCATCACACCAATAAAGGTCGAGCGTGGGCTCTTTAAAAACCAAAACATCACCAGAGTCGCAAGCACTGCACCCAGCGCTAAATTCGTCCAAACATTTTCAACAGATCCTTTAACGTAACGAACATCATCGCTCAATAGCGTCAGTTGTAGTCCATTACTTGCGAGCATGTCACGGTTGATGCGAGCCACTACCTCCATCATTTCTTCTTTAATCGCCATCACGTTAGAACCGCTTTCCCGTCTCACCGAGAGCATTAAGGCTCGCTCGCCATTGTTATAGGCAATGTCGCGCACTTCATAATGATCAAGCTTTACCTGAGCGATGTCTTTGAGCTTAATTGTGGTGCCCTCACGGTGACTGACTACCAGCTCTTCTAGCGCTTTAGCTGACTCAAAGCGGCCGACCATACGCAGTAAATAACGGCGTTTACCACTGTCTATATCGCCGGCAGAGGCATCTTGGTTACGGCTGCGTATTGCATTTCTAACGTCAACTAAGCTAATTCCACGGCTCGCCAATTGTTCTTGATCTACCAAAATTTGTACTTGATAGAGTGCACCACCGCGCACACCAACCTGAGATACACCACTGACTCTTTCCATTTCTGGACGAATAAAGTCTTCGGCATAATCGCGAAGCATATCAATATCAAGATTGAGTGGATTTCCTGGTTGCGGCTTTAGATTAAAAAACATAAAGGCATTGCTCGAAAACGCGCTGCTGTATAACACCGGCTGGTCGACGTTTTCAGGATAATTTGGCACTTGAGATAACGCGTTGCTCACGTTTATGAGCGCTTCGTTGACGTCAACACCAAATGGAAACTCAAGCTCTATCTCTGCCTCACCTGTATTGGCATAACTTGACATGCGAGTTAGATTCGCAAGTGAACGAAGATACCTTTCTTGCTCTATAAGTATTTCTTTTTCAACATCTTGTGGCGTGGCACCGGGCCAATTGGTCACCACAGTGATGGTTCTTACTTCAAGATCTGGGATCATTTGCACCGGAATTTTAAACGCGGCAACAATGCCCAATATTGAACAGATCAATACTGTTACTGCAACTAAAATGGCGTGATTTACACTGGCTCTTAACATCACCCGCTCCTATAAACCCGGTACAATGTTTAATGCCTGGCCTTCTTGCAATAACTCATTGCCTTCAACCACCACTTGTTGCCCTATCTCTAAGCCTGATAAAACTTCAATATGACCATTCATTCGCTCACCAATTTGAACGTTTAACCGCTTTGCTTGACCGTCAACGGCCACAAAGACACTGAACCCACCGTCGGGATGACGCAAAATCGCATCGCTAGGAATAATCACACTGTGGTCTTGTGCTCGAATTAGCGGCAGCTTTGCCGTAGCCGATGCGCCGACACGCAACTGCGCATCTGTTGGGACTGCCAATCTTAATAGAAACGAGCGACTGGTTTTGTCAACGACAGGAAGTTTTGCCAATACATGAGCTTGATGCTGCACGCTTGGTGCGCTTGCGTCACTAAAATTAACGACGCGACCAAGGTTAATAAGCTGAAAGTATTCTTGTGGCACTTGCAAATCGAGCCACAAAACATCACTACTCACTAATTCAAACACCGTTTGTCCACGCGTCACCCACTCACCTAAATTAACCGTGCGCCTTGCTATCACCCCCGTAAAAGGCGCTTTTAATTGATGGCGGTTAACGAGCTCTCGCTGATAAGCTATCTTAGCTTGTGCTTCTAAAAGAGTGGCTTCTGATGCTTGTAACTTAGCCTCTCTGTCAGCAAGCTCAGTTTGCGCAAATAATTTTTGCTGCGACAGAGACTGTGCTTCTTTTACCAACCTTATCGCATTGTTGCGATCGACCTTGGCGCGCTCAAGTGCAGCTTCTACACTTTTCAGCTCAGCTTTTACTAAAGCGGCATCGAGACTCAGCAGTACAGCATTTGCTTCAACAATATCACCAGCTTCAGCTGAGATCTTAGTTATTACACCATCGGTTAAACTTGACACTTGTGCGTATTGTGCTGCACTAATTGAGCCCGTTAAAGACAATGTTCGTTCAAGCTGTTGTTGCTTTACATCAGTGACCACAACATTGACCGCTGCAGCATAAAGGTTAAAGGATAAAAGAGAGAGTATTAAGCAAACGCATTTCATGTAGTTTGTTCCAAAGTTAAAAACACTATTCCTTTCAGTAAACACTATGCAATAGCACCTACTGATCTCGACGAAGCATTGCAGCTGGCGAGTTTATGTCACGATAACGCCGACACACTAACACAAATAAAAATCATTACCATCCAAACTAGGTGAATGACCTCAAAAGTGTAGTTTGTGAAATAATGAATGAACAAAGAATATACAGGAATAACGCTTGGAATAAAGTAGACATAAACGTTGCTATGCCTACTTTAATGAGGGTCAATTACAATGATTTAATTTAACAATACAAGTGAGGTTACATTACGAATACCGGGATGACTCATATAGTCATTTTTAATCCCTTCAACTCTCAGTGATTTACCAATCAAACTCGGGTTAAGCTTGGGACTAAATGCATCGCGCTGAGCTGCTTCCAACTTAATATATAGCTTGTTACCAGCAACTGTTGGGTCGCTTAATTCAAGCGCATAGATATCGTTTACAGCAGCTGTGATTTTGCCACTGACTACCACTGCTGAGCCATTATTTAGCGCTAATACGTCAGCAACACTCATATCACTAGATGGCTCTGTCGTTGTACCAACGGTTTGTATCTCACTTACTTCTCGTATCCCCGGTGCACTCATATACGATGAGCGAACACCTTTGATAACTAAAGTAGAATCAAGAATGGATGGATTAAGCTGCGGACTAAATGCAGCACGCTGGTGACTTTCAAGTTTAACATTTATCGTATGAGTTGGATTTTGGCTGTCCTCAAGTACTAAAGCATAGATATCATTAAGTGCAGATTTAACGCGCCCAACAAGCTCAATTTCATTGCCCTCGGCGGTTGCAAGCGCCTGCTCAACCGACAATGCCACTGGTGCAATCTGAATATCGCTTACATAACGAATACCAGCCTCACCCATATAACTGTCTCGAGTACCAGTCACTATGACTGATTGACCAAGGATCTCAGGATTGAGTTGCGGGTTAAAGTCACTGCGCTGAGCAGATTCAAGCTTTACGTTGATACTTAACGATGCGTTGGCAGTATCTGTGAGTAATAGGCCATAGATACCGTTTACTTCGGCTGTCACTTTACCTAACACAGCAAATTTAGACCCAGCTGAAGCAGCAAGTGCCTGTGCTACAGAAATCGCGCCATCAGGTGTTGGATCGGGATTAGGATCTGGGTTGGTTTGCCCTGAACCATAAGGCGCATTGAAAGAGCTATTTTTATAGCTATCTGTATTCCATGCATCAAAACCCGATGCAGGCGTCCCCCATGGCTGACCATTGTT
Organism: Pseudoalteromonas sp. BMB; assembly: GCF_001709235.1. NCBI lineage: Bacteria > Pseudomonadati > Pseudomonadota > Gammaproteobacteria > Alteromonadales > Pseudoalteromonadaceae > Pseudoalteromonas > Pseudoalteromonas sp. BMB. The sequence goes on along the minus strand of NZ_MBQA01000186.1, from coordinate 6,546 downwards.
TGGATCAGACATTTCTTGCGGCGCCATTGGCACTGGTGTTACTTCACCGCTTGCATGACCGTTAGTACCATCAAAGTACTGATACGACTCAGGCGTTGCTAGCCAATTGATGATGTTGACCGAAAGTACAGCCGCATTACCACTGTCTGTCCAGCCAGGGTACGTCTTTTTACTATTGCCATTATCCTGACGCTTGTACTTAGGAGTAGCGTCTTCAATTGGAGAAGAATCACCAATAAATGCGGCTTTGCCTAACCCAGCTTTTGAGATAGCAACATACGGGCCTTCATTTCTACCACCAAAGTAAAGTCCATCATCTTTAGCGTGACGCCACTTAGCTGGTGTATCTGAAGGTGAAAAATAAACCAAGCCCTTCGCTTTTTGTTCATCTACAATCGCAAGTGTCGCGCCTGCGGCCATCAATACAGGAGTAACTCCAAGTGTGATCCCTTCTGTTTTGCTCGCAGACTCAATACCACTTACGCCTTGCTTGTAGTCAGCGGCATTAAAGCGAAAGCGGATCCCAAAGTTTTCTGCAAGCCATCCCATGTCTGCTGATTTTGGATTACGCCAGTCACCGTACTCACCACCTAGATTATACTTGGCCAGATCTGAGCGGTTGTAGCCGTTAAAGACTTCAGTGGCATCCCACGTATTTAGATTACGATCCGCGTCATAATGATCTGCAATAAAAAATATCCCTTTTCCATCCGCAACAAACTGCAATAACGCCGCTTGCTCTGATTGAGTGAAAGGACGGTTAGTTTCTGCCAATACAAAAACATCTGCATCTTTAATCGCATCGTAGCTGATAACCGCTTCATTTTGATTGCTTTGAGAGGTACGGTCGTCAAAGAATCTAATCTTGCCGTCATTGTTTAAATCAACACCACGATATTCTTTTACGGTATATCCTTCATTAACTAATGCATCCGCAAAGTCTGAAAACGCACCGTCAATAACCCAGTCGGCATTTCCCTCTACGCCACCGTGTGACACATCAAATAATACTGTCTTACCATTGTTGTTTGTACTTGGTGTTTTGACTGGAATGTGGTTATTCCAGTCATACGGCTGCGCTGCAAATACAGAGGTGGATATAGCTGCAGCCAAAACTACGCTGCAAAGCTTGAAGTTTACTTGTTTCATTCGTCAAATCCCGTTGAAAATTATAAAAAGAAGCAATAAAAAAGCCGCCAAAATATGGCGGCGTAGTGTATTAGTTCAGCGGTTGTGTTAAATCCAGCTGATAAAGTGCAAAACCTCTTTCGTCGGTTTTGCCGGTAGGTAGAATATGATTAAATTGCTGACTGTAAGTTTCAGCATCCGCACTGGTTGAGCTAAAGAATTCAATATTGGCGCCAACTACAGGTGCAAACGACCAGTTCATATCGGCGGACGGATCAAGTCCTGCAGCACCATTTTGGTCGCTAACAAAAGTAATATAGTCAGCAACGACCTGACGGTTCTCATTTGGCGAGTCGACAACGATTTTATCTCCCTTAATATTTGGGAAATTACCGCCACCAGATGCACGATAGTTATTCGTTGCAACCAAGAATACTTGGTCGTCCTTCACCATCTCACCTTGATACTTCAATGCCTTAATGCGGTTACCGTTTGACACCTTTTCACCGTTTGCCGCGTAGCGTGCAGGCTCAGTGACATCAATTTGATACGTCACACCATCTAGTACATCATAGTTATATGAAGGAAAGTCTGGATTGATCAGCGCTTGAACGCCTTCAGTATTTGGTGTGATTTGATTGAACTGTCCTGCAGACATTTCAAGCCATTCGCGCACTTCGCTGCCCTTGAGCTTCAACACCTTAAGTACGTTAGGGTAAATGTACATATCCGCAACGTTACGATAGGCGATATCACCTGCAGGTATTGCGGTAAAGTCATCTGGCCCGCCACGCCCTGCTCTGAAAGGCGCACCCGCAGACAGAATAGGTAATCCATCAAGCTCAGTACCTTGCACGATTTTTGCTGTATACCATGCTTGTGCGTCAGTCACGATTTGGATTGAGGGATCGTCATTCACTAACGCAAAATAGCTGTTCACTGTGTTGGTAATTTTAGCAAAAGGCTCATTCACCCATGCGCGAGTTTCAGCATGCTCACGATGTACCGCTGCTTCAATTGCCGCATCGCTTTCTACCAAAGATACGGTGTTACGATTTTCATCCGTTTCATAGATAGCTTTCAGCGTCGACTGTGAGTCAACCACCACCCATTTACCTGATTTAAATTGGATATCTAGGTCAATTACACCAAGATGATTGCCCCAAAAACCAGGCATTACAGCCGCAACGCCATTGATTGTGCCTTTATCATTATCAACACCATGTGCCGCTAAGTCTGCATAGCCCGAACCTGGGAAGTTTGCATGCGCGTGACCAAACATAATGGCGTCTATATCATCCACCTTGGACAAAGCATAAGATGCATTTTCAGCCATTGGCTTATCGGCTGACACGTCTAGGCCTGAGTGCGGAATAGCAACGACAATATCCGCGCCTTCAGCTTTCATCTTAGGTACGTAGTGTTTTGCCATTTTTACGATGTCTTTGGCGATCACTTTGCCTTCAAGATTGGCCTTATCCCATTGCATGATTTGCGGTGGAACAAACCCGATAAAGCCGACTTTAATCACCTGAAGCTTGTCATTCTCGTCAAAGAATTGTTTTTCTTGAATTAGGTAAGGCTTAAATAACGGCACATCATTTGTTTCATCTTCGTCACCATCAACCTTAAATACGTTTGCACTAATATAGGGAAAATTCGCATCGTCGATTGCTTCGTCTAAAAACGCTAAGCCAAAGTTAAACTCATGATTACCAATATTCGCGACATCGTACTCTAGTGTGTTCATGGCCTTATAAACAGGATGAACTTCTCCCTCTTTGAGGTTTTTGATTTTCGCCATATAGTCGCCAAGCGGACTACCTTGGATCAAATCGCCATTATCTACCAGCATGGAGTTTTTAACTTGGCTTCTCGCTTGATGGATTAACGCCGCAGTTTTCACTAGACCCACTTTGTCATCTTGCTTATCTGAAAAGTAGTTGTAGTTCAATACATTTGCATGCAAATCTGTGGTTTCTAGTAAACGCAAAGACACCGCAGTGCCCTCTTTTGGAATATCAGGTCCTTTCGGTACATTTATATCAATATCGTTATCTGAATCTGAGCAACCAGTAATAATGCTTGTGGCACCGCACAGCAGTGCGATTGGAAGTAGTTTTGTTTTCATAAGTCCTTTCTTTACTTTGTTTGCATACCCGTGCGCATGCTTTAGTTATTTCAGTAATACCAATTCACGTCTCTTCTTATTCCACTTCATAGAAGCGAACCAAGAAGAACAGCGAGTCAGGATAAACCGTTGCGTTTTGCGTGTCGGGTGTCACTATACGAGGGAAAAGAGTCAAGAAAGCTAAGCTTTTATGGCAGTTAAGTGCTAGAAATATGACGGTACTAAGTCAGGAGAAGTGAATTAACTTTAAAGTGATAAATATACAAAAAAGCCTCCATATTGGAGGCTTTAATTGCTTGCTTGACATTTAGTAATACTTAGTCTTCGAACTCTACTTTTTCTGCTTGAATATAAGTTTCACCATCCTCGGTTACTAAATAGCCCTCCACTTCAACGTTTTTACCCGTTGCAATATCAGACTGACTACCATCTTCAAACTGAGTTTGCTCAGACACTTTAATTTGCTGGTCAAGTACATAAAACATAGTTGCTGAATCAACTTGCGTGATTAACCCCCCAACTTCTACGTACTTTATTGCTTGAAACTTTAGCTCTTTAGCAACCACTTTCACGCCATCTGTGGTGTACCCTTCGACTTCCACTTCTAAACCATTATCTAGTTTTTCAAAATTACCATGCTTAAACTCGGTGTTTGCGGTAACTTGAACACGCTGCGCGCCGAGATTGAACTGATAATCAAACGGAGAGTCCTTAACTAAGTCTTCAATAACCCCCGCAATCTCTACTTCTTCGGCATCGTCATCATCAAATTCAACTTTCTTAGCCAATAGTACGTTATCTTGGGTTAACACCCCTTCGACTTCAACAGAGACGCCATTAGCTAAGTTTTCACTGCTTCCATCTTTAAACTCAGTATTGTTATCCGTGGTAATTGAAATGCCATTCACCATAAACTCAGACGCTGAGACAAAGTTGGTGACGTCACCTTCAACTTCAAGCTCAATGCCGTCTTCAGATTCGATTTCAATTTTAAGCGCAAAAACTGAGCCGTCGGCACGCTGAATCGCTTTGACTTCAACGAAGTCGTCATTAACAAATATGCCGTTTTTAAACTCGGTGTTTTCATCAAAAAACACGGTTTTACCATTGAGGCTAAAAGTTGCATCGACAGGGTTAAAGTCCGAAACTTTACCTGATAATTCAAAAGTTCGGTCATCAAAGTCGTCGTCTTTGTCGTCAACCTCAACTTTCGTGGCAATAAGTGCATCACCTTGGATCACATAGTCAACTTCCGCGATATCACCTGCTGCCACTTGTTCAAAAAATACCGTTAGATCAACATCACTCTCAAGCTCAAGTTCGGTTGCTCCATTGATAGCAAAGACCAGTTTACCAACAGTGATTGTCTGCTCAGCTGCATTCACAGCAGTAACTTTTCCTTCAACTTCATGCTCTTGCTGATCATTAAAATCACTCGCAGAGATGCGCTCTAAGTCTCTCACGACATAAGCACCTTCAAAGCCAAAAGCTTCAATTTCAACGACATCGCCAATATTAAGCTTCTCGAGTTTTAATTCTTTGTCCTCAGCATCTGACTCATCTTCAAATTGGGTATAGTTATCTACAAAATAACTGCTACCAAATACCGTTAGTGTTTGTGCTTCAAGATCAATTGCGTCAATGACACCGGTTAATTCGATTTCAGAGTGCTTATCAAAGCGTACTTTTTTGGCGATTAAACCTTCTTCAGTTGCAACTGCAAGCACAAATACACGCATACCGACTTGTAAGTCGTCATCGTCGCCTTTCTTAAAGTCAGTCTCATCGCTCAATGTAAAAGTATGGCCGCCAATTGCAAAAGCATCGTCACTGACTTGCGTTACTATTCCTTCGAATTTAGCCACCGCTCCCGAAGGCGCTGAATTGGCGCTTTCAACTTCGACGCTATCCGCAAGTAAAACGCCTTCTACAGGTAAGTTTGAAGCTTCTACTTCTACTATTGCATCATTTTCTATTGTGCCTTCAACCGCTGTTGCTTGACTGTAGTCAACAATAAGCGCGCCTAATTTAAATGTCTTGGCATCGAGGTTTAGTTCAGAAACCTTGCCTTCAACCTCAAACTCGCCATTTTGTTCTTCAACATCAATACGGGTAGCGATGTATTGACCCTGCCCTTGATGCAGCGCACTGATCTCAACAAAGTCTCCCGTATTTAACTCAGTAAATGCGATAGTGAGCTTTGTGCGCTTATCGACACCAAATTCTTGACCTAAAACGGTAATTGTTTGATTTGCATAGTCTACTGCGGTCACTACACCTTTAGCGGTTGCATCGTAGGTAATAGAATCTGCAACCGCAAAGCCACCATCTGCTCCTTGTTTACCTTGTAAGTCAACCTGCATACCGACTTTAAGGTTTGCTTGTTGCTCTGGTGTCGTTTCATAGCGCACACCGTTCACATACACACTGCCGAATCCCGTTACTGTTCCCTCTGCATTGACTGATGTCCGGTAGGTGATGGTGATTGTTTCTTCTTCATTGCTGCTTAAATCAACGGTGATTGATTCTTCATTAGGTTGATAAAGTGCCTGATTTACAGAACGAGAGGTAGCGGTTAGCTTATATTCACCCGTAGCAAGCGCATTGAGTGTAGTGGTAGTAGAAATATCTTCGCTATAGCTTGAAGGACCTGTTAGCGTTATATCTGCCTCGGAACCTGCAGGTAAGCCCTGTACAATGACTTTTATTGAACCTTTGGCTCCGGTGTTATCGCCAGGTTGTGGATCGTCATCACTACCGCCCCCACATGCGACCAGAAGGCTACTTGATGCCAATAATGATGGTAATAACCATTTTCTATCCATTACATAATCTCCTAAATTTTTGGCTCATTTAGTACATGCAGCTGCTTTGCCACAAAAACTTAACATGCACTCTAGACGGCCAAAAATGAATACCCGCTTTATTACTGGTACCCTGGTATCCACCTAATTGGAGACTGATATTAAATTGGATTGCTTATTGAAATAGCTATCAGACTGAGACCCGCGTATCTACAGATAAAAGTTTTTAGAATTCGTATCACCACACTTCCATGCGATTTACTTGGCAGTCATCTGCATCAAAGTACTTTTTCATCACCTCTGGAAATGGGCCGTTAAAGTGGGCGTTCTTATCGAGCTTATAGTGATACTCCATGATTTCGTAGTAATATTCTTCTATCGGTTGGGTAATATCCATAAACCGATTTATCTGAGCCCAATCGTTTAGGTTTCCACCATCTCCGAATCCGATCGCGTGGCCAAACCAAAACTTTTCAGGATATT